>JAQTPU010000033.1 GCA_028712575.1 Candidatus Iainarchaeum sp. | reverse complement strand
GGTGAAGGGGACTGAAAAGGAATTCGAGTATCACTTGAGGGGTGTTTACAGCCACTTTCCGATTAATATTGCGGTAAAGGGTGCGAATGTCGAGGTAAATAATTTTTTGGGCGAGAAGAGGGCGAGGATTGCAAAAATAATGCCGGGTGCGAAAGTCGAAATCAAGGGAAAAGAGGTTTTTGTACGGGGTTTTGACAAGGATGCTGTCGGGCAGACTGCGGCAAATATTGAGGCAAGGTCAAGGGTTTCAAACAGGGACAGGAGAGTTTTTCAGGATGGAATTTTTTTGGTTGAAAAATCCTAAGGTGCTATGATGGCTGAAAAAAAAGAAAAGAAAAAGCAGGAAAATAAAACTGCGAAGCCTGCGGGGAAAAAGCAGGAGAAAAAGGAAGAGCCGAAGGCTGGAAAAAAAGAGGAGCATGCAAAAAAGCCCGAGGAGAAAAAAACAGTTCCTGCCGAGAAAAAAAAGAAGAAAATTGTTTTTGAAAAATGGTCAAAGCCCGGGAAAGAAAAGGAAATAAAGGCCTTGAGGGATTCGGCAAAGAAAAGGGCAAGAAGGCTTTTCAGGGGAAGATTCGGGCAGAGAAACTGGGTCAGGAATATCAGAAAGGAAAAGTGGCAGAGATGGAGAATTGCGCGCGGAATTGATGTTTCTTACAGGAAAGATGACGGCCTTGTTGTAAAGGCGGGTTATAGGAGCCCGCTTGAAATAAGGGGCAGGCATCCGAGCGGATTCAAAGAGGTTTTGGTTCGCAATTTGCAGGAACTTGAAATTGCCTCAAAGGACAGGCATAATGCAGTGAAGTTTGCAGGAACGCTTGGCATGAGAAAAAGGGATGAATTGATGAAAAAGGCGAATCAGCTGAAAATTTGGGTGTTGAATCCTTAGTTGGTGGTTTGATTGAAATCCGGAAAAATAAAAATTATTGCTGCAAGGGTCTTGAAGTGCGGTTCCAACAGGGTCTGGTTTAATCCGGAGGAAGCTGAAAAGGTGAAGTCGGCAATGACAAAAGAGGATGTAAAGGCGCTTATTCAGGAAGGGATTATCAGGAAAAAAAAGGCAAATGCGCAGAGCATGGGCCGGGCAAGGATTCTTTCTGCAAAGAAAAAAAGGGGCAGGAAGAGAAGCTTTGGAAGCAGGCGCGGCCTGAAGTCCGCAAGGTCTGAAAAAAGGCGGAGATGGATCGGAAGGGTAAGGGCTTTGAGGAGTGAATTGAAAAAACTGAAAAAGGAAAATCCAAAAGCGGTTGAAAAAATAGGTTACAGGAAAATTTACAGGCTTGTCAAGGGAAATTTTTTCAAGGGAAGAAGATATCTGGATGCGTTTGTTGAAGGAAAGGAGAAAAAGTAAGGTGTTTTTATGGCTAGGGATTCCACTTATAAGGTCGGCTTCAGGAGAAGGCGAGAGGGAAAAACGAATTACAGGAAAAGGCTTGAGCTTGTCAAGAGCGGCCGGCACAGGCTTGTTGTAAGGCAGTCGAACAAATGTGTTTTGGCGCAGTTGGTGATTTTTGACAGGCAGGGGGACAAAGTTTCTGCGGAAGGCAACAGCAGGGACCTTGAAAAGTTCGGCTGGATAGCCGGAAAGAAAAACCTGCCTGCGGCTTATCTTGCGGGCTTTCTTGCGGGAACACGCGCAAAAAAAGCCGGCATTGAAAGCGCGGTCCTTGACATGGGGTTCAGGACGCCTGTTCACGGGGCGAGATGTTTTGCCGCATTGAAGGGCGCGATTGATTCCGGATTGAAAATTCCCTTTGAAGCCGGGGCTTTGCCTGCTCAGGAAAGGCTTTCAGGGAAGCACATCGAGGATTATGCGAAAAAATTGTCCCCCGAAGAGTTTAAGAAAAAGTTTTCGGGTTATGCAAGCAGGAATGTTGATGCAAGGAACCTGACTGCCTTGTTTGAAAGCGCGAAGAAAAATATTTTGCAGGAAGTGAAATAATGGCTGGAAGACCAAGAGGAAGGCCTGTGAGAGGCAGGAGACCCGCAAGAGGCGCGGAGGGGGAATCCGAAGAAAGCACTGAAAGAAGGGAATTTGCAAGAAAAAAAGACGACAGGGAACAGGCCCTGGCTGCATGGGTTCCGAAGACAGGGCTTGGAAAAAAAGTCCAGGCCGGGGAAATCACTTCAATGGACGAGATTTTTGCAAAAAACCTTCCCATTCTTGAGCCTGAAATTGTTGATTCCCTGCTTGAGCTTGAGGAAAAAATGGTTGATTTTAAGAAAACAACAAGGGTTACAATGGCCGGAAGAAAATTCAGTTTCAGGGCCGCAGTGCTTGTAGGGAACAGGAACGGTTATGTGGGGCTTGGAATCGCAAAGGACACTGAAAAGTACCCTGCTTTGAGAAAGGCAAAGAGGCATGCAAAGCTGAACCTTGTGAAGGTAAGAAGGGGCTGCGGAAGCTGGGAATGCACCTGCGGCCTTGCGCATTCAGTTCCCTTTAAGGTGAACGGGAAATGCTCTTCTGTAAAAATCGCTCTCCTGCCTGCCCCGAAAGGGACTGGGCTTGTTGCAGGCCAGAATATAAAGGATGTTTTTGAATTTGCAGGCATTACCGATGTCTGGAGCAACACTTCGGGAAGCACTGACACAAAACTGAACTTTGTGAGCGCTGCAATCGATGCTTTGGGAAAGACAACAAAGATGAAGGTTTCGAACGAAATTGCAAAAAAAGAGGAAAAGAAGTCGTAAGGTGGATGGAAAATGTTTGCTGCTGTGAGGGTTAGGGGCGGAATAAAAATGAAGCCGCAGTTGAAGAAGACGCTTGAGTACTTGTGCCTTTCAACTGTGAACCAGCTTGTCCTTGTAAGGCAGAGGGACCTGCCAATGCTGAAAAAAGCCGAGGGTTTTATTACCTGGGGGGATATTGATGATTCAATGCTGGAAAAACTGCTAAGGAAGAGGGCAAGGATTTCCGGCGACAAGCCTGTTACAGACGCTTTTTTGAAGGAAAAAAAACTTGGAACCTGGAAGGATTTTTTGAAAGAGGTTGCGGATGGAAAAATTGAATTGAGAAAGCTCGGCATAAAGCCTGTTTTCAGGCTTAGGCCTCCGAGAAAAGGCTTCGGCAGAAAAGGCATAAAAAAGCCGTATGCAATCGGCGGGGCTCTGGGTTACAGGGCTGCAGACATCAATGATTTGATCTGCAGGATGATTTGAAATTAAATGGTGGGACTTATGACTGTTAGAAAAAGAAACCGCAAAAACAGGTATCTTGGGCACAGGACTCATGGCGCCGGAAACAGCAAGAACAGGCGCGGAGCTGGAAATCGCGGCGGAAAGGGCCGCGCCGGAAGCCATAAGCACAAATTTAACCTTTATGCAGGCACTTTTGGAACAGAGAGGCCGAAGCTTCTTCCCGGGAAAGAAACAAGGGCAATCAACCTTGATTTGCTTGTCCAGCTTCTGCCGAACTTCATTGAACAGGGAAAAGCGGAAAAAACTCCCGCGGGAATTGTTGTTGACGGCGGGAAAATTGGCTTTGACAAGGTTCTCGGAAAGGCAAATGTTTTGAGGGAAAAACTGGTAATTAAAAATTTGAAATTGAGCAAAAAGGCATCTGAAAGGGTCCTTGCAGCCGGCGGAAAAATTGAAAGTTCCGAAGCCGCCGGAAGCCCGGGAGAGGGCGAAGAGGATGCTGAATTCGAAGCAGAGGAAGGAACATCTGAAGAATAGGTTAAAAAACAAAAAAAACAATTAACATAATAACAATTTTAATTGCCGGGTGCAAAAATGGGTTTTCTTGATTCTCTTGAAAGCATTTCAAAATATCTGCCTGAAATAAAAAGCCCGGCTGCAAAGCCGACTCTCCAGAAAAAATTGATGTGGACAGGGCTTGCTTTGGTGCTTTTTTTTGCACTTGGAAACATCACTCTCTGGGGCCTTGACAAGTCTGCAGGCGACAGGCTTGGCGCACTCCAAACCCTGCTTGCAAGCGATGTCGGGACTCTGATTACTGCGGGAATAGGCCCGATTGTGCTTGCTTCAATCATTCTTCAGCTTGCAGTTGGAAGCGGGCTGATTAATCTGGACCTTCACAGCCAGCGCGGAAGGGCGCAGTTCCAGAGCGTGCAGAAATTATTGGCAATAATTTTGTGCTTTTTTGAGGGCGCTGTTTATACTTTTTCGGGAATGCTTCTTCCGCTGCCCGGAATGGCGGGAATAATAATACTCCAGGTAGCCATCGGAAGCCTGATTCTTCTCTATCTTGACGAGATTGTTTCAAAGTATGGAATCGGCTCTGGAATAGGGCTGTTTATTGCGGGCGGGGTTTCGGGGCAGTTCTTCTGGAGGGTAATAAGGCCTCCGATAATAAACCCGTTAAGGCCGGAGCTTGCAAGCGGTGGAATAATTGCTGAATTCATTGCAAGCATGAGCACCGGAGTCAACTTTTTGCTCTTCCTGCCGATTGTTGTCGCAATAATAATTTTCATTGTAATCGTGTTCGCAGAAGGAATGCATGTCAATATTCCCATTACAATGGGTGCGAAGGGGACTGGAGGCAGGTTCCCTGTGAAACTTCTTTATGTTTCAAACATGCCTGTAATACTTGCGGCTGCATTGTTTGCAAACCTGCATTTATGGGCCGACATGGCCGCACAAATCCCCTTTATCGGGCCTGTAATGGGCGCATTAAAATGGGCGACCACAAGCCAGTACAATTTATTTTATGAAATAATTGTGCAGGTGGGGAGCCAGGGGCTTGCGGGTTTGGGCGGGCTCACTCCGCAGATTCTGCAGGCCGCTGTGTATGTTGTTGTTTTCATAATTATCTGCATTGTGTTCGGGATTTTCTGGGTTCAGATGGGGGGCCAGGGTCCTGATGCTGTTGCAAAGCAATTGCAGAGCTCCGGAATGTATATTCCGGGTTTCAGGAGGGATGAAAGAATAATCCAGCGGGTGCTTGAGCGTTATATCCCCACTATTACAATACTCGGCAGTATTTTCGTTGCACTGCTTGCGGCATTCGGAGACATGTCTCTTGGGGGGATTTCTTCAGGGACTGGAATTTTGCTGACAGTGGGCATTGTTTACAGGTTATATGAGGAACTGGCAAGGGAACAGATGATTGCAATGCATCCCCTGCTTGGAAAATTGTTCAAGGGATAAAAGTTGGAAGTGGATTTTTTGATAAACGGTTTCTTTTTCGGGGTTCGTTGCAGAGCAGAGCTTTGCGAGGCCTTGCAGACTGCAAGGTTTGCAGGGTTCTTTTCCAAGAGTTTCTTTTCCAGGGTTTTCTTTGCAAAAGAAAAGCCTTTAAATAGTTTTGCTAGGAAAAATATCTTATTCAACCCTTTTTTGGTGAGCGATTCTGGAAAGAACAATAGGGCATCGAGGGGGTTGGATGTTCTATGGTATTGATTTCCCCTGTTGTTGACATAGCAATTGTTTCTTTTGTAATGGCTATTGTTTCGCAGATCCTGCAGAGAAAATTCTTGGACAGGAAAAAAATGAAGGAGAGCCAGGAACAAATAAAACAAATGCAGAAAAGGCTCAACGAATTGCTCAAAAAGCAGGATGAACAGTCGAAAAAAGAGGCCATGCGCCTCCAGAATGAAATGCTCCAGACAATGAATGCACAGATGAAAGGCAGCATGAAGCACATGCTTATTTCACTGCCGATTTTCTGGATTGTGTTCGCAATTGTCGGTGCGCTTTATCTCGGAGTGATGATAACAGCGCCTGTTGCCCTGCCAGTAATTCACAGGAATTTTTCATTTGAAATAACCCAGACTATAAGCTGGCTCTGGTGGTATATTTATTGTTCAATAATTTTCAGCATAATAATAAGCATTGTCCTGAAGGCTGCTGACCTTGCAAAGGCAAAGCAGGGCACAGTGCCTGCAAAATAATTGGTTTTGAAAATTAATCCTAAGGTTTTGGTTTTGTCCCAAGATAATCCGAAGAAAAAGTACCTGAAAAGGGGCCGTATGCACGGCCAGAAAATAAAGCTGGTTAGGGGCAAGGCCGGAAAAAGGGAATGCAGCATCTGCGGAAAACAGCTTGCAGGCGTGCCCCACGGGGCCACAAAATCAGGGGTTGGGAAACTAAGCAAAACCCAGAAACGGCCCAGCGTGCCTTTCGGCGGTGTCCTCTGCACTGAATGCAGGGCGGTTACCGCAGAGGAAACTGCAAAAATAATTGCGGGAAAAAAAATCGGCGATATTGATTTGAGGTTCAGGCCCTTTATTGAGGCAAGTTTGAAGAGGCTTTAAAATGTCAGGAATAGAGGTTGGAACTGTCTGCATAAAGACAAGGGGCAGGGAAGCCGGCTCAAAGGTTGTTGTTGTCGATTTTGACGCAAAATCCCAGTTTGCAATAATTGACGGTCCGAAAATAAAAAGGAGAAAGTGCAATTTGCGGCACCTGTTTCCAACAACGCAGAAAATCGGGATTAAAAAAAATTCTGAAAAAAAAGAAATTGCCGAATTGTTGAAGTGATAGCATGGAAAAAGAAGCAAGGTATATTGTCAGGATTGCGGGAAAAGACCTTAACGGAAGCCTGCCGATTTGCATGGCTCTCACTGGAATAAAGGGAATCAGCCACAGGATGGCGAGGAACATTGCAATTGCTTTTGAAAAGGAAACAAAAATCCCTTTTGAATCAAAAATAGGCGTCCTTCCCGAAAACCTTGACAGGGCATTGGAGGAGATTGTTTTTAACCCGGAGAAACACGGAATTCCCGCATGGTCATTGAACAGGAGAAAGGATTTTGAAACAGGCGGAAATTCGCACAAGGTAATGAACGAACTTGATTTTGCCCTTAGAAGGGATGTGCAGAGGATGAACGAGACAAAGTCTTATAGGGGATTGAGATTGAGCTGGGGCCTGACAGTAAGGGGCCAGAGGACAAAGAGCACTCACAGGGGCAAGGGGCCTGTTGTGGGAGTGCAGAAGAAGGATGCAAAGGCAGCTGCAGCGCCTGCCGCAAAGAAAGAAGGCGGGCCAGCACCGGCAAAAAAGGAAGAGAAAAAAAAGTGAATTTAAAACGTGATTGAATGGGCGATACAAAGAAAAGGAAAAGGCTTTTTGACACTCCTAAAAAAAGGTGGGACAAGGGCAGAATTGAAAAAGAACGCGGAATAAAAAACAGGTTCGGCCTGAAAAACAAGCGCGAGCTCTGGAAAACAGAGACCTTTTTGAGGAAGAAAAAGGACGATGCGAGGAAACTGCTTGCAATGGAGCTTGAAGAGCGCGAAAAAAGGGAAAAGGAGCTTGTGGATTCGCTTGCAAAATACGGCCTTGTCGGGGAGAAAGCAGGCATTGATGATGTTTTGAGCATTTCGACTGAAAGCATTCTTGAAAGGCGCCTGGAAACTCTTGTCTGGAGGCATGGTTTGGCGGGCACCATAAAACAGGCAAGGCAGTTTATCACGCACGGCCATATTGCAATAAAGGGCAAAAAGGTCACTGTCCCAGGATATCTTGTAAAAAAAGACGAAGAGGACAAGCTCGGCTATTATGGAAAGGCACCGATAATACAGGAAAAGAAAAAAAAGGAAATCAAAAAAATCCCGGACGGGAAGGACAAGCTGAAAAAAGATTTTGATGCGGCAAAGCCGGAAGGCGCGGAAGAGATAGCAGAGGAAAGCGAAGCCATAGAGGAAAAAACAGCCGAAGCCGGCGAAGACATTGAGGCAGAGGAAGAAGAGGCAATGGAAGAGGAAATAAAAGAAGAGAAAGAAGAGGGCGGGCCTGAAGAAGAGGAAAAAAACCCCGACGATTCCGAAGCAGATGTTGAAGAGCCGGATGAAAAAGGAGAGGAAGATTAATGCCTGTAAAAAAAGGAATAATCCATATTTTTGCTTCGCACAACAACACAATTGTCCTGCTCACGGATGTTACCGGGGCTGAAACAATTGCAAAATGCTCGGGCGGAATGGTTGTAAAGGCACAGCACAAGGAAGGAAGCCCTTATGCCGCAATGAAAGTTGCGGAAATAGTCGCGGAAAAGGCAAGGGAACGTGAAATCCGCGAAATAGATGTTAAAGTGAGGGGCCAGGGCGGAAACAAGTCGAACACTCCGGGGCCCGGAGCGGAAGCCGCAATCAGAAGCCTCACAAGAAACGGCCTTTTCATAAGAAGCATTGAGAATGTTACCCCTGTTCCGCA
>JAQTPU010000032.1 GCA_028712575.1 Candidatus Iainarchaeum sp. | reverse complement strand
CCAGCCAAGCGCTTTTTTGATTTTTGAATAATCGGCATAATAATCCCCGATTTCAATTTTCTTTTTGTCTTCCGGAAAAGGAACCATTTCAAGCTTTCCTTTGCCAGCTGTTTCAATCAGAAGCTCCGCAATTCCCCTGACACTGACCGGCTTTCCGCTCCCGATATTGTAAATCTCGCCGTTTGCCTTTTCAGATGCAGCAGCCATAAGGAATGCATCGACAACATCATCCGCATAATTGAAGTCACGCAGCTGTTTTCCGTTCCCAAAAATTTTTATTGTCTCATTGTCAACAGCCTGCCTTATGAACCAGGCGATAAAGCCCTGGCTGCTGTTCTTCATCATCTGCCTCGGCCCGTAAGTGTTCGTAAGCCTCAAAGAGCAGGCCCTTATCCCATAAAGGTCATTATACACAATGTGATAGCGCTCGCCGCTTGCCTTGTTTATGCCGTTGACATCTGTAGGATGAATAAGGTGCTTTTCATCAACAGGGAGATAATCGGCCTTTCCATACTGGCTTCTTGTGCCTGCATAAACAATTTTTACGCCCGTGTTGTTTTTTTTGCAGGCTTCAAGAATAGTCAACTGGCTTTTGCAGTTGATTTCAAGGTCGGTGTAAGGGTCTGTAATGCTGTCAATATGGCTCACCTGGCCTGCAATATTGAACAAATAATCCTGGCCCCTGACAAGGACATTCATTGTGGATTCGTCCCTTACATCAGCAATGTTTAATTTTACTTTTTTCTCGATTCCGCTTATATTGAACATGTTTCCGCCGTACTTTGGAATCATGGCATCAACTATTGTAACTTCTGCGCCAAGGCTTACAAGCTTTCTTGCGACATTGCTCCCGATAAAGCCCAAGCCGCCTGTAACAAGGGTTTTTTTGCCTTCAAATGCCTTTTCAAAATTCAAGAATTTCCACCTTTTCCAAAAAATTTAAATCAATAAATCTTATTAAATTCAAGCCTTTTTGCCTGAAAAGGCGGGTTTCAATACAAGCTCCACCCAGAGCCAGAAGAGGCTTTTGAACACCTGGAAAAGCCTTCTTGGAATGAAAAACTGGCTGTTTCCCGAAATTCTCGGATAATGATGCACGGGAACTTCCTTTATCTTATAGCCGCCTGCCTCGATTTTTTTGACCATTTCAACGCAGATTACGCCTGTGTTTGATTCAAGCTTTACCTTGTCAAAAATTTTCCTTTTGAAAAGCCTGAAATCGCAGTCAATGTCCATTAGCTTCAATGCAAAAAAAAACTTCACAAATCTCCTGTAAATGTCGCCGAGAATAATCCTGTATGCGGCATCGTTTCTTTTTATTTTATAGCCGTTGACCCCGTCAAATCCGCCGAGATTGTCAAGAAGAATTTTCAATTCCTTCACATCATACTGGCCGTCGCCGTCAGTGTAAAAAATCAGGTCCTTGCGCGCATTTTCAAACCCTGTTTTTAATGCCCCGCCATAACCCCTGTTTTTTTTATGGTGGATTGCCTTCACTTCGGGGTATTTTTTTGCAAGCCCGTCAATTATTTTCGGCGTGTCATCCCTGCTGCCGTCATTTACAATGATAATTTCAAAATCCCTTTTCTCTTTCCTCAAAAGCGCGACAGCATCAGCGGCAAGCTTTCCTATTGTTGCACTGTCATTGTATGCCGGAAAAAAAACCGAAACAGACTCTTTTTTTGCCATGTCAAAACCCAGTAATTTTCAAACTGCAATTATGTTTTAAATTTAATCAGGCCGCCTCTTTTTTTGCCCATCTGATGAATTCATCAATTCCCTTTTCAATGCTTTTTTTAGGCACAAAGCCGATTTCTTTTTCCGCCTTTTCGCATATGAAAACACGGCCCAATTTTTTCGGCTCTTCCCTCGGGCTCGGAATGTGCGTTATTCCCGCCCCGAGCTTTTTTGAAATAATCTCCGCTATTGAAAGAATGCTCCTTGTTTCCCTGCCCCCAATATTCAAAATTCCCGCGTAATCGGAAAAAATTGCTTTCTTATAAGCCTGAACAGCATCAGTTATGTACAGGAAGTTTTTTTCCTGCCGGCCGGTGCCGTGAATTTCTATTTTCTTTTCCTTCAGCGCCTTTAAAATAAAAATCGGAATCACTGTGTCTGTCTGCGTAATAAAGCCTGCGCCGAAGACATTTGATTTTCTCAATATTATGCAGTTCAAACCGCTTTCCGCACAGTATTTCTCGCAGGCGGCCTTCTGCCTCGCATACTCGTTCTGCGGTGACAGGGCTGTTTCTTCCGTGATTTTTTTGCCGTCGCTGTTTCCATAAACAAGGATGCTTGAAGGAAAAACAATTCTTTTCACATTTTGTTTCACGCACTCCCCAAGGAGAAGCCTCGTGCCTTCCACATTTGTTGCCCATGTTCTCTCGGGGTTTTTTGCGCACTCGTCAACATTATGCACGGAAGCAAGATGGACTGCAACATCAACCCCTTTCAACAAAGAACTTATTTTTTCCCTGTCAAGTATTGCCGCCCTTTCAAAAACGCAGTTTTTTTTCCTTTTCAGGCAGTGCTTTTCAAGCCTTTCAAAGCTTCCTGAATCAGTGCCTGCCGGGCCGCCGATGCAAACCAGTTTTGCAACTTTTTTTTCGCCTGCGAGTTCGCTTGCAAGCGCCGAGCCTATATATCCGCTTGCGCCTGTAATGAGGATTGTTTTTCCGTTTTTCATAAAAGAAGCTTCCCGTATTTAATGCTGCCCAAAAGCCTATAAAATTTTATTGCAAGGACATAACCAATGCCAAGAATGACAATTACTGCCCTGTTCCGGGGGCTGTTCCCTTCCAGAAAAACCATTCCCCTCGGAGAGCTCAATTTCGGAATTTTATGTTCCATCCAGGTCCCTGTTATCACTTCAAAGTCTTTTTTTGGATTGACAATGAAGCCAAGCCTTACATCCAGAAAATCCTTTGCAAGTTTCGGGTGCTTTTTGTAAAGCAATGCGTCATTTTTATGGTATGACAGCCTCTGAAGCCCGTATTTTAAAATATTAAAAAATCCTTTTGGCTTCACAAGCACATGGTCGTGCAGATACCCTGCCTTAACAACATTATATTCATAGCCAAGCTCCAGGATTTTGAATGTCAAATCAGTGTCCTCCCTGTAATAGCGGTACTGCTCGTCATAACCGCCTGTTTTTTCCAGGGCTTCTTTTCTGAAGGCTGTTGATGTTCCGCCGAATGCTCCCATGCTGCTCACAACGCCTGTTTTTTCAGAGCTGAAACCCTTTACAAGGCTTGTCAGCCAGTTTTTTTCAGGGATGCAGTCATGGTCCATATTAACAACAATCGGAAACCGCGCCGCATTGATGCCCGCATTGCGCGCAGCGCAAACACCCCGGTTTTTTTCAAAATTAATTATTTTTACTTTTTTGTTTTTCCCGAATTCCTTTTCAAGAACCTCTGCAGTATTGTCCGTGCTTCCGTCATTCACGACAATTATTTCAAACTCATCCGGATATTCGATTTCCAGAATCCCTTTTATTGTCGGGCTTATTTTTGCCGCATAATTGTATGTCGCGACAACTATGCTTGCTTTCGGGAGTGTTTCCTGCATCAGACCACTTGAATTATTTTACCCTGTTGAATCCGTCAAAATGGATTTTTTTATCAGCCGGATTGAAAACCTCTGCAATCCTGTATTTTCCCTTTGTGTACGGCTCCCCGTCAAGCAGGAAATGCACGGCTTCAAGAAGGATTACGCTTGCAACAGGCCTTGACAGCTGCTGGTTTCCCTTTGTTTCAACAAGTGGAATTTCCCCCATCAGCCAGTAAATTCTCTGGCCTTTTTTCAGGAATTCATGGACCTGGCCTGCTTCGGGATTTTCAGGCAGGCATTCCTCTTTTTTTCTTCTCCCTGCCGTGAATTCTGAAAAATTCCTCAATGCCAAATCAGGATTGAATTCAGTCTGGATTCCCATAAAAATCAGTTCAAATTTTTTTGCTTGTATAAGCCCCGTGGGTAAGCTTCGGTATTTCAGTGTAATCAAAATACCTGAATTCCTGTGCGCCAAGCCCTTTTGCCCATTCAATTGTCTTGTCAAGGCCGTCTGAAAGCGAAACCTTCGCCCTGTATTTCAAAAGTTTTTTTGCCTTGCCAGTATCGCAATAAGCAATCTTCACATCAGAAGTCCTTTTCGGAATGAATTCTATTTTCATTTCGGGATCCATTTTTTTTATTATTTCCTCTGCAAGCTTTTTCACAGTATAAACCTTTTCAGTCCCGATATTGATTGGATTATTTACAAGTTTTTTGTTGCCCACAATTCCGCAGATTGGCTCTACAACATCCGAAATGTATGTAAAGGCACGTTTCTGCAGGCCGTCGCCGAAAATAACCGGATTTTCTTTTTTCAGGCACTTGTTTATGAAAATAGGCACGACTCCCCTGTAAGGGTCGTCCATTCTCTGCCTTGGGCCGTAAACATTGAAAAAACGCACAATATAAGGGTCAATCTGGCCAAGCTCGTGATAAACACGCAGGTAATCCTCAAAAGCCTTTTTTGTAATCGCATACGGGTCCTCGACATTTAATGGCGCTGTTTCCTTTATCGGCATTTTTTTCTGCTTGCCGTAAGTTGCAATGCTGCTTGTAAAAACAACATCCCTTATGCCCGCATTTATTGTTTCCGCAAGCAGCGTAACAGAACCGATAAGGTTTGTCTGCGCATTGAAAACAGGGATAAAAACGCTTTGCCCTTCGGCTGCATGCGCTGCAAGGTTAAAGACAGTGTCACAGCCCTCAAGTGCCTTTTTGCAGTCCTCTTTTCTGCAGGTATCTCCCTCTATAACCTCAACACCATCATCAAAATATCCCAGGTTCTGGTTTCCGCCCACAAAATTGTCAAGAACCCTGACTTCGATTTTCCTTTTTCTCAATTCATTCACAACATGGCTTCCAATAAAGCCGGCCCCTCCGGCAACCAAAACCTTTTTCATTCACACACCTCAAAATTCACAAATTAATCAATAAATCCTGTCCTTATGCAGTTATCGCAAACAGTTTTTCCATTCGGCTGCATTTTTGAAACAGCTTTTCTTGCCGCAATGTATTTTTCGTTGTTCCAAACTGCTTTAAACCCTTTTTCAAAGGCATTCCCGAAATCGAATTTTTCATTGTAATTGGCGCAGCATGGAGCAACGCTGCCGTTCCAGTTTATTACTGAAACAAACCACAAAAAACCGCAGGTTTTCTTGATGTTTTTTCTCCGCTTTTTTTCAAGGTCATACCTGCTTAATTCCTGGCTGCTCGGCAGCCACTTTTTAAGGGAATCCACCTTTTCCGCATCCATTGTAAAAATTTCCTTTCCCATGTCGCTTCTGACCCCGCCAATCACAAGCCTGTCGATTCCAAGTTCCTGCCGTGTTTTTTCCAGCACTGGAAGCTGATGCTCATTGTGCTTCATTATCAGGAACTGCCAGGTTATTTCGGGAGTTTTTGAATTCAATTGCTTTTTTTTTTCTGCAACAAGCCCTATGTTTTCCCATACCGTGCTTAGCTTTCCTCCCGCCCTGTATTTTTCATAAACTTCCTGCGTAATTCCGTCCATTGAAATATACAAAACATCAAGCCCGGACTTTACAATTGCCTCCGCAGCCTCATTGCCAAGCTTTACATTAAGATTCGTGTTAACGCTTGTTTTTATCCGCTTTTTGTGGGCAAGTTCAACCATTTTCAACAGCTCCTTGTTCAAAAAAGGCTCGCCCCAGTTGTTCAAATCAGCCTCATAAAGGAAAGGCGCCATTTCTTCAAGCACCTTTTTATATTTTTCAAAATCCATCCTGCCCAGGCTTCTCCCATCCTTTCCCTGTCCAGTCGGGCAGAGCGGGCAGTTGAGCTGGCAGATGCTGCACGGGTCAAAGCTCAGCTTGAAGGGATATCCAACCAGCTTTGAATTTTTAAAAAGGAAAAACTGCGTGCCAAGCAGGCCTATGTTTGCAAGCTTCCTTATCCCGAAATAGGGCGTAAAAATAAACCTGCCTATGGAACGCTTCAACTGCATTGAAAAATAGCCCATGAAACCACTGAAAACCAAATTGATTATTTATTTAGAATCGAAAATTGTTTATAATTGGCTCTGGTGCAAAATTCAAACTTTCTTTTTGCGGAAATTATTTTTTTACCGCGAGAAAAAGCATGTTTCTTGTTCCCGGGGCGTTTTTTGCAAAAGAATCGATTTTTTTTACTGCCGGAAGAAAAAAATCAGGAAGATAGCTGTGCCAGGGAAAAAAATGCTCTGACTCGAACCTGACGACCTTAAAGCCGGCATTATCTGCAAGGCACTCGATTTCTTTTCTTGTGGGCCAGGCCTCCACTGGCTGCATTGCAAAAATCCTTATCACGGAATAAACGGGAAAAACAGTGGAATACTTGTTCGGAGTGGTAAGAATTAATTTTCCGTTTTTTTTAAGGACGCGGCCTATTTCAGAAAAAAGGCCTTTCCTGTTTACAATGTGCTCTATTACCTCTCGCAGTATTACGCAATCAAAAAAACCATTCTTATAGGGAAGCCTGCCTTCAAGGTTAACCTGTTTTTTCCTTGCCCTTTCCGGGGCCTTTTTCAGAGCCTTTGCGGAAATGTCGCAGCCGTAAATTTCCCTGTTTTTCAGTTTTCTAAGGATTCTGCCGTAACCGCAGCCAACGTCAAGAACCCTGTCTTTTTTGCCGACATGCGAAAGTATAAACCTGTCAATATTTTCATGCCTGTAATCCTCATAAGGATAGCTTTTCTCCACAAGGTATCCGTCGTAAAAACCCTCTATTTCCTTTGCATTTGCCATAAAAGCCAAAAGAAATTTGCAAGTAAGCTTTTTTAAACACTTTCAAGCAATTTTGGCTTATGAGGATTTTCTTCATTACCCACACTTACTCCCTGCGCGGCGGAGGCGGCGGGGAACTTTTCTGCTCTGATTTCCTGAAAGAACTTTCAAAAAGAGGCCACAAGATTTTTGTTTTCACTACAAAAAGCGACTCTTTTCCAAAGGAAGAAAAAGCCCTGGGCCTCGAAGTGTTCAAAGCAGGCTGCTTCGGGCACCATGCATTCCACAAATTTGAATATCTTGCGCAGGCAGGCAGGGCGGCAGAGCTTGCAAAACGCTTTAAGCCCGACATTATCCATGCGCAGAACGACGCATTTCCCGCGCTTATAGGCGAACGCGTTAAAAAGGCGACCAAAGCGCCGCTTGTTGCAAGCGTTGAATACCTTTCAGACAAGGCAGTTTCAGTTAACCTCAAAATTGTTTTTTTGTTCAACAAATTTTTCCTGCCGCGCATAAAATTCGACAGGCTTGTTTCCTGGAGCCGGTTTGTAATAGACTCCTATCTTCTGCCCTGGAAAATCCCAAAGCACAAAATTACTCTTATTCCCGGCGCAGTCGATGTCTCGGCCTTTTTGAAAAAAACAAAGCCCCATGCAAAACTGAAAAGGCTTGGAAAAAACCTGATTGTTTCCGCAAAACCCATTCACAGCACAAATGCAGCAGGAATTCTTCAAACCATCAGGGCAATGAAATTTGTCTCTGAAAAGCACGCGGACTGGAAATTTGTTGTTGTAGGCGACGGTGAAAAAAGGGGCTGGCTTGAAGACTCTGTAAAAGAACTGCATCTTGAAAAAAACGTCCTCTTCACAGGGACAATTCCCGCAGAGGAAATTCCAGAAGTTTATTCCGCAGCGGAAATTGTTGTGCACAGCTTTGCTTTCAAAGCCACTACAAGCATTGCGCTCATTGAAAGCATGGCCGCAGAAAAGGCAATTGTCGCAACAGACTTCGGAGAAGTGGCAGGCACTGTTGCAGGCACGGCAGTCCTTGTCTCACCTAATGACCCTGAAAGCATTGCAAAAGGAATAATAAAACTGATTGAAAATCCAAAGCTTAGAAAAAAGCTCGGCAAAAAAGCAAGGGCGCGCGCAGTAAAGCACTTCTCAATGAAAGCAATTGTTGACAGGTTCGAAGAGCTTTACAGGGAACTGGTAAAAAAATAATCCGGGCTTGGTGAATCTGCATGGCAGGAAAGACAGGGAAATGGCAGAGGTTGAGGTTGAAAGCCAGAACACTCTGGGATGCGCATGAGAGAACAACATGGGGCAGAAGATACTCTGCCGGGCACAAAGCA
>JAQTPU010000031.1 GCA_028712575.1 Candidatus Iainarchaeum sp. | reverse complement strand
GGGCAACAATTGCAAAAGCAACAGGCCTTATTGCTTCAGAGCAAATAACAGCAGGCACAAAAATCCTGCTAAGAAAAGGCAATACTTTCACAACCCAGACAATTTATTTCAGCAAATTCAAGGGCACAATAGAAAACCCGATTACCTTCGGGGCATACGGCTCGGGAAACAAGCCCATAATAACAAACCTTAATCCCACAGAAGTAATATTTTATTTCAGCGACATGCCGGAAACAAGCAAAATTGTCCTGGACGGGCTGTACTTTTACAACACAGGGTCAGGGCCTACCATAATGTCATATTACTGGGGAGGCCTTAGAAAGCCGAATATTGCAATAAAAAACTCGGAAATTGAAGGCGGCTATGATGCAATCCAAATACAGACTTTTTGCGGTTCCCTCTTAATTGAAAACAGCATTGTCCATGGCGCACAACACCAGGGCCTGCTTGCGGGATGCAGCAACATCACAATTACGGGCACGGAGTTTTTCAACAACGGGCAGTCGGACAGGGACCACAACATTTACTTGAGCGGGGAAGGAGGCTCAAACATTCTGATTGAAAACAGCAACCTGCACGATACCATAAGCTGTTTCATTGCCCATGGCACAAAAAACAGCATTACAATGAGGGGCAACAGGGTGCACAACTGCAATTTTGGAATCAGCATTGATGCAGGATATGCATCTGCCGAAAAATTTGAAAACATCATAATAGAAAACAACAAGATTTCAGACCAGGCAAGGTACAACCCGGTTTACGGCACATGGGGGCTTGCCCTGGGAAGCTGCATAAACTGCATTGTAAGGAACAACGTATTTGCAAACAATTCCGACAGCAGCATATCCGTGATTGGAGGCAACATTGAAGATTCAAACAATGACGGAATTTACGTTTACAACAACACGTTCTACAATAATGCCGTCGAAAGCGAACTTCTGTATTATTCCAACAAGACAAAAAACATTTTTTTCAAAAACAACCTGGTTTACAATTCAAGCCAGAGCTCACGGATAATGTACCAGTTCAACGGAACACAACCGGAAATTAGCACGGGCAATAACCTGTATTTTTTCACAAACAATCCCTCGCGCGACCTTTACAGCATCAACGGAACAGCATACACTTATTCTGAATTCAAAGCAGCTTTCCCAGGCCAGGAAACAAACAGCATTTTCGGGCTCGACCCGAAATTCGCAGGCCCTTCAAATCCTGACGGAAGCGACGGAATAATAGGAACAAGCGACGACGGGCTGATGCCGCAATCAGACAGCCCTGCAATCAATGCCGGCGAAACAATAAGCGAAGTCCAGTCTGACATAAGGGGAGTTTCAAGGCCGCAGGGAGCAGGTTATGACATCGGCGCATATGAATATTCCGCAGGATAGCTGTTTTTTGCCTTTTCGCATGCCATGCAAAATCAATTATAAATTCTTTCTTCGACAAATTTATTGGTTGCTATGCAGGAAGAAATAAGGAAGGATGCCTACAGGTATGCGGTAAAAAACGCTTTTTTGCATGAGGGCAGGGCAGATGCCGGCGCAGTAGTAAGCAAGATAATCGCGCTTCACACGGGAATTGACGTAAAAAAGGCAATGCCCGCAATTGCAGAGGCGGTAAGGAAAGTGAACGCAATGCCTGCAGTTGAAATAGAGGCGGAATACAGGAAATTTGAAGGCGGTTATGAGCTGAAGCCCAAGCCGAAAAGGGAAGGCCTGCCTGCGCTTGAATTTGCGGAGAAGGGCGCGCCTGTAATTACGCGGTTTGCTCCGAACCCGTCGGGAGTGATGCATCTCGGCCATGCGAGGCAGGCAATACTAAGCAACGACCTTGCGAGAAAATACAGCGGCAAATTTTTTCTGCGCTTTGATGATACAGACCCGAAAATAAAAGTGCCCCTGGAACAGGGCGAAGAGCTTATCCTTCAGGATTTGAAATGGCTTGATGCCTCTCCTGACAAAATTTTCAGGGCTTCGGACAGGTTTGAATTGTATTATGATTACATGAGGAAAACAATTGAAATGGAAAAGGCCTATGTCTGCACCTGCGACAACGAGGAATGGAAAAAGAAAAAGGCGGAAGGAACAGCGTGCGCGTGCAGGGACACATCAAAAAAGGAAAATCTTGAAAAATTCGAAAAAATGCTAAAGCATGAATTCAGGGAGGGCCAGGCTGTTTTAAGGATAAAAACAGACCTTGGACACAAGGACCCGAGCATAAGGGACTGGTGGGCGGCAAAAATTGTTGACTCCCCCCAACACCCGAAGGCAAGGCACATCCATTTATGGCCTGGCTATAATTTCGCATCAGCAATAGACGACCACGAGCTTGGCGTTACACTGATAATACGCGGCCAGGAGCACGCACAGAATGCGGAAAAACAGAAATACCTTTACAAATATTTCGGATGGGAATACCCCCATTCAATCCACACGGGCAGGGTAAAAAGCGACATAGGGTATTTGAGCAAAAGCAAAATAAACCTCCTGGCAAAAAAAAAGGATTTTTTGGGTTACTCCGACCCGAGGCTCGGGACACTGTCGGCATTGAAACGCAGGGGCTTTCAGCCCGAAGCAATCAGGGAAATAATGATTGACATAGGACTGAAAACGTCCGACACTACAATAGAATTCAAAAAGCTCGCTGATTTGAACAAAAAATTTGTTTCGGACGCGGAGCGGATAGCGTTCATCAAAGACCCTGTGCGGCTTGAAGTGGGTTTTGCGCAAAAAACCTTTGCAGAGGTGGACGGGAAGGAATTTGAATTAAAGCAGGGCTCGCAGAGCTTTCTTGTAGACAAGTCAGAACTGGAAAAAATAGAAACCGGGAAAATTGCGCGCATAAGGAATGCCTACAATGTCCGCATGGTGAAAAAAGATTCCCTTCAGGCTTTTGCGGAATGCCTGGGCCCAGGCCCTGGCCAGTTTCCCGTAATACACTGGCTTATTGAAGAGCAGAGCGCAGACACTGAAATCTGGACTCCGAAAGGAATGGTTGCGGGCTTTGTTGACAACAGGATAACCGGCAAAAAAACAGGGGAAATCGTTTACCTTGAAAAATTCGGCTATTGCAGGATAGACCAGTTAAAGGGAAACAAGGCAGTGCTGTTCTGGGCGCATCCATAAAAGAAATTCGGAAAAATTCTGAAAAAAAACATGGGAAAAACTCTTTTTCCTTTTCTAACAATATTTTTACCTGATTTTTTGGCAAAATAAAAAAACCAAAAGCCGGCCACTCTTGATTTTTTGCAAAGAGTAATTATTTAAACAGGGAATTCCCTAATTTTCAAATGAAAAAAATTGTTCCTGGATTGCTTTTTCTTCTGTTTTTTTCCTGCGTGTTTGCCTCAACAGTAACACGATCTTTTTCTTCCGCAAGCATTCTGCCAGGTGCAGATGTCACTGTTACCCTTGCAGTAAGCATGGCAGGCGAAAAATTTTATGCAATTGATGAAACACTGCCTGCTGGCGGATGGGCAATAAAAAGCCAGGGCACTGGCGATACTTCACAATCCGGCCATATAAAATGGCTTAATATAGAAGGAATTCCTGCAGGAAACCCGGCCCCAACAAGCACAAGCCTCATATATACAATGACTGCGCCCGGCCAGTCCGGAACAGGAACATTTTCAGGCAAATACATGTTTGAAGGAATGCCTGCAGAAGCCACTGTTGCTGGGCAGGCAACAGTAACAGTTTCAATACCAAACTGCAGTGAAGGCGCAATTATGCAAACATGCCTGTGCGGAGGCGCACAGCATTCAAACGGCTATTGCTGCAGCGGGCAGTGGTCTTCGGGGACATGCGCTCCGCCTGTTGAATGCACAACAAGCGCTAACTGCAGTTCCGGAAAAATCTGCTGCACAGGCTCTTGCAGGGTTCCAAACTGCGGGGCATCGGTTACCTGCCTTTCGGGATATTCCTGCAGTTCTCCCGACAGCTGCACTGCCCAATGCCAGGTCATTCCAACGCAGCAGGGACCTGAGGGCGGCACAGGGACTGAAACAGGGGACGGCAATAGCTCTGAAGGAGGCGTATTGATTCTGAAAACAGAGGGCAAATGCATAAACAGCAGGATAATAATAACAGTGCTTGATTCAGAAAACAGCCCTGTCGAGGGCGCTGCAATATCAATAATGAAAAATAACAGCCAGGCCGGGGAAACAGTGATTAGCAGCGATAACGCGGGAAAGGCTTTTTTCACGGCAAGCGAAGCTGAAAAATACTCTTTCAATGCAAAAAAAGGCACTGCGGCATCTGCAAATTATTCCCTGGACATTGTTGATTGCTCAATTTGTTATGATTCGAAAGACTGTGAAAATGGAAAGCTCTGCTGCGCAGGCAAGTGCATTGAAGCGGCCTGCGGCCCGGCAAAGCCCTGTTCAAGCCCTGCAACCTGCCAGAATGCGGATTCCTGCACTGCAACCTGCAAAACAGGGGCAATAAAAAAGTTTTTTGTCCTTGCGCCTTTATACATTGTGAACGGCCAGGATTTTATTCTGAATGTAAAAGACAGCGATGGAAACCCTGTTTATGCGGCAAACGTGAGATATGCTGGGGAAACCAGGGCAACTGGGGAAGACGGCTCTGTTTCATTTTCTGCGAAAATCGGGCAGACAGTCATTCTGGTTGAAAAAGCAGGCTTTGAAACAAAAAGCCTTTCAAGCAGCATAATTTCAACCCAGCCGGGCGGAAGCCAGGACAAAAACATAAATATAAGGATACTTGGCCCCGTGGTTCCCAACAAGGAATTTGTAGTGCAGGTTTTTGACAAATTAAATAAGCCTGTTCAGGGCGCAGATGTCGCCTATTTGGGGCAAAAAGCCAGGACAGACTCTGGCGGACAGGCAAAATTAATTGCAGCTTCCGGCTCCTCAATGGCAACTGCGCAATTCGGGCAGGACACTGCCTCAATTGAAATCAGGGCTGAAAACCCGGAAGAATGTGAAATTTTATATTGTTTTATTCCGCCCAACAAGTACTGGCCATTGGCAGCCGTTGTAATTCTTGCAATAATTGTGGCGGCAGCGCTTAAATTGCAGGACAGGCGGAAAAAGCCCGAACAGCCGCCCTTGGAAGGGCAGGCAGTGTAAAACGGCTTTTTTTCAGGTTTTTTTGTGCATTGGGCTTTTTTCTTGAAAAGGGAGAAAGGGCAGTTTTTTAAACATTCCCGATTATTTATTTTTATACAATACATAAGCCCGGGTTATGCTTTTCGAAGCGCTGATGCTTCCGAAAGCCCGGGAAAATCAATTCAGCATTGCTTGTTTTTCACCTATGAAAAATGAAGCGCTGCCATTACGGTGGCAGTAAGCGCTTATGGAGGTGCGTTGAAATGGCGCTAGCAAAATTTTCAGTTCCGGAAAAACTTGCCCAGCAGCAGTTGTCTCTGCTCGAAAGAGTGAAGAAAAAAGGCAAGGTTAGAATCGGAGTGAACGAAGTCACTAAAGCAGTGGAAAGGGGAGACGCAAAAATCGTTTTTATTGCGGAAGACGTCAGTCCGGCCGAAATAGTAATGCATATCCCTTTGGTCTGCGACGAGAAAAAAATTCCCTTCACTTTTGTCAGGACAAAAAAGGAGCTTGGCGAAAAGGCGGGAATTGCAGTAGGCACTGCGGCAATAGCGATTGTCGATGAAGGAGACCTGAAAAAGGAAGTCGCTGAAATTGCAAAAACAGTTTCAGAGCTCAGGAAATAGGCCTTTCTTTGAAAAAGAAAGCCCGGAAAAAGAGATTCAAAAAGGTGGATTTTTATGGAACAAGGGACACCAGCGGAAGTAGTTGAAGTGATGAAAAGAACGGGCGTTCACGGCGAAATTGTGCAGATAATGTGCAGAATTCTGGACGGCCCTGAAAAAGGCAGGGTAAAGAGAAGGAATGTCAAGGGCAATGTCCAGAAAGGGGATGTTGTTGTTCTTTTGAGCACTGAAAGGGAAGCAAAGGAAATAAAGGCAAGGTAACAGAAGGTGGAATAATGGTTAATTGCAGTTTTTGCGGAACAGCCTTTTCTTGGAAAGAAAAGCCTGGGGAAAAGAACATTTTTGCTGCTGCAAAAATAGATTCGCAAACGCAAAGAAGGTGGAATAATGGTTAATTGCAGTTTTTGCGGAACTGAACTCAAGCCGGGAACAGGCCTTATGTTCGTGAAACGGGAAGGCGTTGCGCTTTTCTTCTGTTCAAAAAAATGCAGGGTAAACATGGTCAAGATGAAGAGGAATCCCGCAAACAAAAAATGGGCCGGCAGGAAAAAATTAAAGGCGGTGGCTTTGAATGGAAAGAAGCCTGATAATAATAAAGCCTGATGCAGTAAACAGGGACATGGCCGGAAGGATAATTGCCAGGTTTGAGGAAAAAGGCCTCAAAATAATAGGAATGAAAATGGAGCTCCTGCATCCAGTAAAATTGAAGGAGCATTATTCCCATTTGAAGGACAAGCCTTTTTATGCCGAGCTTGAAAAATTCATGTCAAGCATTCCCAGCATCCTGATGGTTGTGGAGGGAAAGCAGGCGGTTGAAGTCGTAAGGAAAATGGTCGGCCCCACACAGGGAAGGGACGCAAATCCGGGAACAATAAGGGGCGATTTCAGCGTAAGCAACCAGTCCAACATTGTGCATGCATCAGACAGCGCGGATTCTGCGGAAAAGGAAATTGAAAGGTTTTTCAGGAAAGAAGAGCTCCACGAATACAAAAAAATGAATTTTGAATGGATTTATTCAAAGGACGAAAAAAACTAGGAAAAAAAGGTGCATTTGTTGAAGGTTTTGATAAAAAAAATTTCGGGAGAGGCAAAAATCCCGGATTATGCGCACAAGGGCGATGCCGGAATGGACCTTTACAGCTGTGAAGACTGCGAAATAATGCCAGGTGAAATCAAAGGGATAAAAACAGGGATTGCAATGGAAATTCCTTTCGGCTTTGTAGGCCTTGTCTGGGACAAGAGCGGCCTTTCAGCAAAAAATTCCGTGCACAGGCTTGCGGGAGTCATTGATTCCGGCTACAGGGGCGAAATAATCGTTGTCCTTGCAAATCTTGGAAAGCAAAAATTCGATGTCAGGAAGCACAACAAAATTGCACAGATGCTTATACAAAAAATTGAAAGCCCTGAACTTGAAGAAGCGGAGGAATTGAGCTGCACTTCCCGGGGGAAAGGCGGATTTGGTTCAACCGGTGGGCGTTGAGTGGTAAAAATGGCTGTCAGGCAACCGATTGTAACCGTCCTCGGCCATGTGGACCATGGCAAGACAAAATTCCTGGACATGATAAGGGGAAGCACAATTGTCGAGAAGGAAGCCGGCGCAATAACACAGCACATAGGCGCGACAGAAGTCCCGATAAGCGCAATTGAAAAAATTTCCGGAAACCTGATAAGAAAATTCGGTTTCCAGATAGAAATACCCGGGCTGTTGTTTATTGACACTCCAGGGCATGAGGCCTTTTCAAACCTTAGGAAACGGGGAGGGAGCATTGCAGACATAAGCGTGCTTGTAATAGACATAAACCAGGGAATGCAGCCCCAAACCTATGAGGCAATAGAAATTCTCCGCGGCTTCAAGGTGCCGTTCATTGTTGCTGCAAATAAAATAGACCTTATACAGGGCTATGAATCAAAGAACGATGAGTTTTCAAGGAACATTGAAAACCAGCAGGAACATGCGAAAAAATTGCTTGACGAAAAAATTTATTCGTTGGTTGGAAAATTGTTTGAAAAAGGCTTCCAATCGGAAAGGTTTGACAGGTGCACTGACTTCACAAGGCAGATACCAATAGTGCCGACTTGCGCAAAAACCGGCGAGGGGCTGCCTGAAGTCCTGATGCTTCTCGCGGGATTGAGCCAGAAATTTTTGAAGAGCCAGCTTGTAATCGACGAGAACACTGCAGGGAAGGGGACAATTCTCGAGGTCAAGGAGGAAAGGGGCCTTGGAAAAACAATTGACATTATTCTTTACGAGGGAATGTTAAGAGTGAACGACAAAATCGCCCTTGGGGGGAAACGGCAGGTAATCGAAACAAAAATCCGCGCACTGCTGAAGCCGCCTGTAATGGAACAGATAGGCCTGAACAGCATGGAAAAATTTGTTTCAGTGAAAGAAGTGCATGCAGCCGCAGGGGTGAAAATAGCCGCACCGGAGCTTGCGGATGCGCTTGCAGGCGCGCCGATAATTGCAGTCAAAAACGGCAATGAGGCGAAAATGATTGCGGAAGAAATTGCGGAAGTGAAGGTTGAAACGCATTCAGAAGGGGTTGTCCTGAAGGCGGACACATTAGGCGCGCTGGAAGCAATGGTCCTGCTGCTTGAAAAACAGGGACTGAAGCCGAAAATTGCGGACGTAGGGGATGTTACAAGAAGGGACATAATGGAAGCGCTGTCCGTAAAGGAAAAAAAGCCGTTCGAGGCAATTGTCTTTGCATTCAATGTCGGCATTGAACCCGGAGCGGAGGAAGAGGCTAAAAAGCGGGAAATCAAGATTTTTTCGGGAAACATCATTTACAAAGTCATTGATGATTACCAGAAATGGATTGCCGAAATGAAAAATGCGGAAAGGAAGAAAACGCTTGAATGCATTGTCCTGCCCGCGAAAATGGTTTTCATCAAGGGTTTTATTTTCAGGAACAGCGAACCCGCAATTTTCGGCGTGAAAATCCTGCAGGGCTGCGTGAGGTCGGGCGTCGAATTAATGAACGGGAAGGGGGAAATTGTGGGAAGGCTGGAAGCGATACAATCGCAGAACGAGTCTGTGAAAGAGGCAAGGAAAAGCATGGAAGTCGCGATTTCAGTGAAAGGCGCGGTAATAGGAAGGAACCTGAAGCAGGGCGAGGAACTGCTGACATTCATTCCGAAAAGGAATTTTTCTGAATTGGAAAAATTAAACGATTTCCTTTCAAGCGAAGAGTTTGAATTGATTGATTTTATAAAAAAAATAGAACAGCACAAGGAAAAAATGAAAGAGGCGGTAAGATGAACATTGTTATTGCAGATCCGAAGAGCGGAAGAAGCGCGAATAAAAAAACAGAAGAAACTGTTTTCATGAACAGGAAAATAGGCGAGGAAATAAGCCTTGACACAAT
>JAQTPU010000030.1 GCA_028712575.1 Candidatus Iainarchaeum sp. | reverse complement strand
CCGTTCTGGTCCTGGTAATTCGTGTCCCTGTATGTAAATATGACTGTGAAATTCCCGTCCCTTGTAAAGAATTCCCTGCCTGAATTTGCATCTCCGGTCACTGTCAGGTAAAGGCTTCCCGCGCTGTATTCTGAAAAACCGCTTACCCTGAACGTGATGTTCCCATCGCCTGCAGCCGAATTGTAAATCCAGCTTGGAGTCCCGTCAGTGGCAGTGTATATTTCAGTAGTTGAAAATGCCCCTCCATCCAGATTTTTGCAGACTGTTGCAGGGCACATTATTCCATTTCTCGTCATTATTGGAATTGCGCCTGTTGATTTTATGTTGTAAAGAGTAATATTTGCATCAATGGGGTTTCCAAATGGGTCTGTTCCGAATTCAGGCATTGTATCTGAATCAATTTTTGCCCTGCCTGAACTTGCAGTCATATCCTGGCTGTAATCTCTTCTCGGACCCATTGCCATGTTCATGTCGGAATTCATTTTCAGCTGCGCAACCATTATGCCGCCGCTTTTTAATTGCACCTGGAATCCCGAAACCTGGCCCTGGTTCCGTATCATTCCGCTTCTCATTGCATCTTCTATGGAGACTCTTTGGAAAGTCTGGCTAGAACTCGCTGCTTTGCATGTGTTATAGCCACCGTTTGAGTCCCGGCAAATTCCAATTGTCACATTTTCATCTTCAGACATTGTAAAGCCCGGCGTTATTATGATTGTTGCTGTTGCATTCAAATCCTTGACATATTGGGGTGTCCTTGCACTGTTGATATCCACCATGATATTATTGTCAGGCACTCCGCCGGGTCCTGCAAGGGCCAGTGTGAAAGGCACTTGTATATTAACATCAAATTCTCCGTTCGCATCAGGCCTGATGACATAGCCCTGGAACGGGCTTAATGCGCCTGTAAGCCAGCTTGCATTGCCTTTTTTGAACATGTTTGTGTCTCCGACAAGCCATCTCTGCTGGTTCCAGTCCCCTTCATTTGCATTTGCCTGCGAGTAAGGATTATAGCTTGCTGCATTTACATCCAAAAAATTCATGTCTTTTATTGCGCCGTTGATGTCCTTAAATTTGAGCCTTACATTCGCATCTATAGGGAAGCCGTATCCGAAAACAGTTACATTGCCGTCAATTTCCCCGAATTCCGGGCTTATTACTATTGCAGGCCCCACTATGAAACTTACATTTGCATCAATGCTTGTGCAGACATACTGCCTTATGACTTCTATGCCGCCATTGTATGCCTGTGCGCCCACTTCTGTTCCCGTTTCAAGTCTCCATAATTCTATTGCCCCTGCCTTTCCGTTCATATCCTGGTGGTTTGCATCAACAGGCACTGTTATTTTCACTTCAAAAGTGTTCGCATCGCTTCTTACAAATCGAATGATGTTCATATCCAGCTGGTCGGCTGCCTGGTGAAGGTTGCTCAAGCAGCCTCCGCCGATTATCCTTCCGGGAATTACATTTTCATCGCTTAGCGCGCCGAGGTTCGCGTCAACAACATTCAGGTCCCAGTTTTTTCTTGAGCCGGACTGCGCACCGTAATTTATCGCGTCCCATCTGAAGAAGACCGCATAATTATAATCCGAATTCACATCCGCTGTGCTGGCGGTTTTTATTGACAGGTTAAAATCTTCGCCGGCATTTGCATGATGTGCTCCGCGTGCATCATACGCCTTCAGGACTCCTGCAGCCGCAGTCGCATTGACAGCTGAAAAAATGGCTATAAAAATTACTGTGAAAATTAATACCCTAAAAAAAGTTTTCATGGAATCAAGCCCAAAGTATTTATCCGCAAAATTTTATTCAAGTAAAAAAAATTATGTTTTAATTTAGTACATAATTAGATTTAAGTGGTTTAAATACTTTTCGTATGCGCTTTTTGGAAAGCCTTTCCTGAAAAAATTTTTTGAAGGGGCTTTTCAAGAAACGGGATTGCCAGTGCAACAAGCGCAAGGCAGGCTGAAACAGCCCATTGGGCAGGGCTTAATCCAGTTGTGCCAATCAGGGCCTGCAGGCCCGGAACAGTCACTGTGGCTGCCAGTGCCGCTATTGACAGGATTGCAGCAAGAACAAGCCCCCTGTTTCCAAAGGGGCTTGTTTGGAAAGCGTTTTTTTCTGACCTGCAGTTGAAGGCAAGCGCTGTTTCAAAAAGAATCAGCGTGGCAAATGCCATTGTTCTCCCTGTTGTTTCCCCGTATGAAAGCCCTATGCCGAAAGCGGCAAGCGAAACAACTGCGCCCGCAATTCCTGAAACAATTATAAAAGAAATCGTATTGTCAAGAATGCCTGTTTTTTTTGCCCTCGGCTTCTGGCGCATAAGCTCTTCCCTTGAGGCCTCGTTCCCTATTGCAATTGCAGGCAGGCCGTCTGTTATTAAATTAATGAATAATAACTGCACAGGCGCGAGAGGCAGGGCCCAGTTTGAATTGCCTGTAAAAAAAGCCAGCAATATTGCAAGCAGTATAAGCAGGACTTCCGCGGAATTCGCACCAAGAAGGTATTTTACAAAATTTTTTATGTTTGCAAAAACCCTTCTTCCCTCGCGCACAGCCGAAACTATTGTTGCAAAATTGTCATCCAGGACAACCATGTCGGCGGCTTCCTTGCTTACTTCTGTCCCAGTAATTCCCATTGCAACGCCTATGTCTGACGCCTTCAATGCAGGGGCATCGTTTATCCCGTCGCCTGTCATTGCAACAACTTCCCCCTTTTTCTGCAATGCCCTTACAATATCCAGTTTGTGTTCGGGATTTACACGCGCAAAAACCTTTATTCTGCCTATTTTTTCGTCAAGCTCAGGGCCGGTCATTCCCTCGAGGTCTTTGCCAGTAACCGCAAGATCCCCTTCTTTCATTATTCCGAGGCTTTTTGCGACTGCAACAGCAGTTAGCAGGTGGTCGCCAGTAATCATTTTGACCTCTATTCCCGCTTTCTGGCAGGTTTTTATCGCTTCAAGCGCCTCTTCCCTGGGCGCATCAATCATTGCGCACAGCCCTATGAATACAAGCCCGGATTCAATGTTTTTGGTTTCCTCAATTCCTGATGCGCCGGCTTTCTTGAATGCAAAACCCAGAACCCTGTATCCCTTTTCCGCAAGCTCGTTTGTCCTTGAAATTATTCCTGCACGGCCTGCCTTTGCAAGCGGATTTTCCTTTCCGCCTTCAAGGATTTTCGTGCTTTTTTCAAGCAATGCCTCGGCACTGCCCTTGCAGAAAATAATTGTCCCTGCCCTGCCCCTGAAAATTACGCTCATCATTTTCCTTTCGGAATCAAAAGGCCTTTCGCCTATGAATGAGAATTCTTTTTCAAGTCCGTGCTTTTCAATGCCTGCTTTTTTTGCTGCCGCCAGCAAAGCTATTTCCGTGGGATCGCCTGTTGAATCATTCCCGGAAAAATTCGCATTATTGCACAAAACCCCTGTCTGAAGCAGCAGTTCCAGTTCTTTTTCTTCTGAAAGCGAAATTTCCTTTTTTTCAAAAGTGATTTTTCCTTCCGCATTGAATCCGGAGCCGCTTACTTCAAAAAGCGAATTGTTGCAGAAGACCTTTTCTACGGTAAGCTCGTTTTTTGTAAGAGTGCCTGTTTTGTCGGAGCAGATTACGCTCGTGCTTCCCAGGGTTTCAACAGCAGACATTTTCCTTATGAGCGCATTTTTTTTTGCCATTGCCTTCATGCCCAGGGCAAGGGTGATTGTAACAACCGCTGTCAGGCCTTCAGGAACTGCGGCAACAGCAAGGCTGACTGCAGTGAAAAACATCAGCTTCAGTTCGTTGCCGGAGAGCACGCCTATTGCAAAAATCGCAATGCAAATAAGCAGGACTGCAATTCCGAGCTTTTTTCCAAAAGAATCAATGTTTTTTTCCAAAGGGGTTTTTTCCTTTTCAATTTCCTGCATCAGCGAGCTTATTTTTCCGAATTCTGTGTTTTTTCCAGTGCCTGTTACAAGCGCCTTTCCCCTGCCGTAAACAACAGCAGTGTTCATGAAAAGCATGTTTTTCCTGTCCGCAATCTGCGTTTCAGGCGGGATTTTTTCAGTGTGCTTGCCTACTGGATTGCTTTCCCCGCTCAAGGCGGATTCGCTTGTTTTTAGGTTCACTGAAAAAATTATCCTCGCATCAGCCGGAACCTTGTCCCCTTCCCGCAGCACAATTATGTCCCCTGGCACGAGAAGCGCGGAATCAACGGGCTTTTCCAAGCCGTTCCTTATGGCAACTGCCTTTGTTGCAGCCATTTTCCGGAGAGCATCCATTGCCTTTTCTGCCTTGAACTCCTGCCAGAATCCAAGCGCGGAATTCAGGATTATTATTGCAATAATCGCCATTGCATCCATTTCCCCGCCTATGGCAAAAGAAATTGCGGCAGCAACAACCAGCAGCCAGACCAAAAAGCTTGAAAACTGGTTTGCAAGGATTTTAAATGCATTCAAAGACGTTTTTTTTTCAATCTTGTTCTCGCCGAAAAAGCCAAGCCTTTTTTCCGCCTCATTCCCGGAAAGCCCGTTTTCAAGGTCTGTTTCCAGCTTCCTGCAGGCCTCTTCGCTGCTGAAACTGTGCCAGGAAATTTTTTCCTCTGAAAAAGCATTGTTCATAATCCAACCAATCATACAATAAGAATTTTGGGTTTTAAATACCTGCTTTTTTCCCTGTTTGCCCGGACTCTTTCAAATAATACGCCAATAATTTTTCATTCACAAGCCGTCCGTTCTGCATGAAACTGTTTTTTCTCTCCCCTTCGAGTTCAAAACCGAATCCATTGTAAAAATCAAGCATGCTTGTGTGGTTTTCAACCGCGACAGTCTCTATTTTCCGCTTTTTCGGATGCCTCTTCTGGAGCTCAAGAAGAAGGCCTTCCAAAATCGCTTTTTGCTGGAGAAGCTGCGGCCTTGCAACAAGAGTTCCCAGCTCAAGGACATGCGCCTTTTTCCCGTTATGGTCTGTGTAATACACTGCCCCTACAATTTTTTTATTCTGTTCAGCCACAAGCATTTTTCTCCAGATGGCCTGCCATTCAATCCGCATTTCCCTGATTGAAACATTCTTCCCTGTTTCCACAAAGTCGTTTATTTTCGGGTTCAGCAGTATTTCAAACACCTGCCTGAAATCCTCGAACCTTGCATTCCGTATCATAATGGCGCCTTGTCATAACGATATCTGAATTTGTTTTTTTTTTGGATTGCGGCAAAAAAAGTTATTTATGCCGGCAATCGCAGGTCAACAGGCTTTTCATTAAAGCTCGTGATTTTGTTTTCCTGCCCAACTTGTTTGAGCTTTTCCTTCATTTCCTGTCAATGCGCTTCAGGAGTTCCCCAAAATTCTTTTTGTTTTTTTCAATGCTTTTGTTCATTGATTTCTTGTACTGCGCCCAGAACCCCCGGGCGTTATTTTCTTTATGAAAAGTTTTCTTTTCAGCCCCAAAATTTCATTTCGAAATTCCGCATCAATGGGCGTTTGTTCCCTTGCCATTTCCTTTATTTTTGAAGTGCCTGAAAAAAAATTCTGTGGCCCCCTGCCCCGCTTCCGGAAAACATTTCCTTGAACCGGCCAGAAAGAAGCATCCGGAACCGCTTGCAGCGCGGGCGTTTAAATTTTTAAGATTTAATGCCTTTGTATTAAAAAACCTTTCCGCGGTTTTTTGCAACATAAAAAAAATCCGCGTTTCCAAATTTTTTTTGGGCTTTTTTGCCGAAAGCCAAAAACAATATTTATATAATAGTTGGGCTTTAATAGGTATTTGGTTTTCGTTATGGCGGATGAAATCGAGCGCATACAAACCGGCATCAGGGGCTTTGATTCATTTGTCGAAGGCGGCTTTCCAAAGGGCAGCATCACCCTTGTTGTCGGAACCCCGGGAACGGGAAAAAGCATTTTTGTCGCCGAAACCCTTTTCAACAACGCGCTCAAGGGAAAAAAATGCCTCTATCTCAACCTTGAACAGGGCGAGGGAAAGCTTGAAAAGCAGATCCGGCAGTTCGGCTGGGACCTTGAAAAAGCCGGAAAAAACCTGCGCATTGTCTCTGTTGATTTTCCCAATCCGGGCATGGTTGAATTTGTCCTTGAAGAGGTGCAGCGCCTCGACTATGACATGATTGCAATCGATTCCCTTGACTCGATTTCAAGCAGCCCGCTTGAAACTGATGAAGTCGGAAAAATGGGAATGGACAGGATTGCGGAAACAGTCATTCCAACGCTTTTTGACGCCCAGACAGTGGGCAGGCTTAAGCTGAAAAAAATTTTTGCGGCAATTTCCAGGTCAAGGGCAACGGCCTTTTTGACAACGGAAAGGATTGAAGGCGCACAAGGCATTACAAGAGACACTATTTCCGAGTTCCTCTGCGACAACATATTGGTGCTGTATTACATGGGCGTGGGAAGCTCCCAGTACAGGACCGCGCAGATAATAAAAATGCGCCTGAGCAACCACGAAAAAGAATTCATTCCCTTTGAAATAACAAAAAAAGGCATTGAAATAAGGGCGGAAAAATAAGCTTCTAATTTTAATAAAAAGAACTTTTTTTTGTGCTGTGCTAGGATTCTTTATTTTTCGGGTAATCTGCAGGCCGTTCTGTTTATTCCGAATTCAGGGTTTCTTTTAGGGGTTTACTAAAGACCCTTTTCTTTTTCAAAGAAAAGGGGATTTAGCCCCGGAGAGATTCGAACTCCCGTCACCGGAGTCAGAGTCCGGTATCCTTGGCCGCTAGACTACGGGGCTAGGCCTTTCTTAAAAAGAAAGCCCTGGGAAAGAAAGAATTGCTGCGCAATTCTTGCCTTTGGAACTTAAAATAAGCCTTCTTTTGTATAACACTTATTCCAAAGGAGTGTTTTTTAATTTATTTGCCGAATTTTCTTTCCCTTGCATAGAAGTCCTGTATTGCATTGTCCAGGTCTGTTCTGTTTATTTCCGGCCAGTATTTTTCTAAGAAGTACAATTCGGAGTAGGCGCTCTGGTAAGTCAGGAATCCGCTTAGGCGTTTTGTTCCGGATGTCCTGACTATCAAGTCGGGGTTTTTGAAATCGGAATAAAGGAATTGCTGGAAAGTGTCGGTAGTGATTTTGTCCAGGTCAATGTTTCCCTGTTTGTATTGTTCGGCAATTTTTTTTGCGGCATCTATTATTTCAGTCCTGCCCGTATATCCTATTGCAAGGTTCATTTTCTTGTTTTTGAATCCTTCTGTGAATTTTTCGGCTTCAGCTATTTTTTCGCGCAGTTTTTTCGGCAGGAGGTCGAGCCTGCCTATGAATTTCATTTGAATCCTGTTTTTTTCAAACAGGCCCGAGCTTTTTATTTTGTCGAGTTCCCTTTCAAAAATCCTGTACAATAATTTAAGCTCTGTCTGTTTTCTCTGGAGGTTTTCAAGCGAGAGCGTATAAAATGTGCCTGTTTTTATTTCAGGATAATTGTTAAGCCAGTCGAACACTTCCCATGCTTTTCTTGTGCCGAGCTTGTATGCGTTGAGAAGCGAAATTCCCTGTTTTTGCGCAAACCTTCTGTTGCCGTCAGGAATAAATGCGATTGAGTTCAAAACCATTGCGTCCACTCTTTTAATCAGGTTGGCTAATTGTATTTATAATATCTAATTAATCGTGTTTTTTGTTTAAAAAGATATTCTTTAATAATACAAAACTCAAAATATTATTGTTTGTTATGCCCCGGCCTAAAAAGAAGCAGGATTCTGAATCCGGATTGAAATTTATTGAAAATCCGCAGGATTCAGGAGCCGGGCAAAGGCTTGCCCTCCATATCAGCCCTGAAAGGGTAAAGGCGCTTCTGGAAGAAATCAAAGTGCCTTCTTTGAAGGCCTTGAAGGAAAAATAATTTTTTGATTTTTATGCTTGTGAACAAGTCCACTTCGAAGAAAATAATGCCAAAGGTAAGGCTTGCGGACAATTCCTGGCTTAGGCTGAAAGGGCTTATGTTCGAGAACCAGGCTGTTTTCGATTATGCGCTTGTTTTCGACCTTCCTTCGGAGTCTGTCCTACATGCCACAATCCACATGCTTTTTGTTTTTTTTCCGATTGATATTGTTTTTCTTGACAAGGGCAAAAAAGTCGTTGACATTGTGAGGGGAATCCAGCCCTTCACTCCCAGTTGTTCGCCTAAAAAGCCCGCAAAATTCCTTATTGAACTCCCGGCAGGAAAAGCCTCTGGAATAAAAGAAGGCGACTTGTTGGAATGGAATTAATTTTCCTGATTTTTTGTTTTTTTGTAATAATATGTTCCCATTGCTGCTGCGATTATTATAATCACTGCAATAAGCGTTATTGTTGCCGGTTCTTGTCCGAATATTTGTAATGGTTGTTTGTATGTTTGTGTGGGGTAGGATATGCATATTCCTTTGTGGCATTTCTGTGCATAGCCGCAGATTTTTTCTTCCTGTTCCCTGAAGGAAACACACGTTTGGTTTATGCATTGGTCTTTTGTGCAGGGATTTTTGTCGTTGCAGCCTGTTGCACAGGTGCTGCTTGTTTTTGCCAGGTAGTTCAGGATTATTGGCTTTGTTGTGAATGCGTTCAAATCAGGTATCTGCTTATCTAAGGTGTAATAAAAGATTGTTTGTTTTTCGAGTTTTCCTGTTGCAACAAACTCCAGCAATAACGGATTTTCCTGCAGAACCATTGTTTCATTGTTTGTGTTAATTTCCAAAGCGTTTTTTGTTATGCTTTCAGGGATTGTTTCCAATAAAACCAACCCAGTCAGGTTTATGTTTGTTTTGTTTTCGATTGTTATCATTATGATTGTTTGAAAACTCCCATCTGGCAACTTAGTAACCACAATAGTTCTTCTTATGTCAAAATCCTGCCTTATTTCCAGGGCAGTTGAAAGCAGTTGTTCCAGATTAAACTGCTTCAAAGTATCAGTTATCTGCTTCCCAGTTGGTGTTGCATCCTGCACAGCCTGTTGGATAACAGTTCCTGTTGTGCTTGGTGCTTTGTAGCATTTTCCGCAGTCTTCGAAACAGGTGCTGCAGTTTTCGTTTGTTGAGCATATTCCGTCGCCGCATATTTTTGCGCAGTCCTCCGGACAATTATCAATTGTTTCAGAACCGGAACAAATGCCGTCGCCGCAAATCTGCATGCAGTCCTGGGGGCAGGTTGCAGGGCTTTCTCCCAGTTCGCATTTTCCGTCCCCGCAATAACCGCCAGTACTGGCTGG
>JAQTPU010000029.1 GCA_028712575.1 Candidatus Iainarchaeum sp. | reverse complement strand
GCCATCCCGTTGAGGAAGCCGCTGAAAAAACTGCTTATTGCCCCGGGCACGCCTAAAAAGAAAAGCACTGCACCGAGGCCCACTATTGCCATTGCGAATTCAATTGATGAAAAAAGGGTTTTTTTGAAATCCAAAAAAAATTCTTTTTTTGCCTCCCTGTTTTTGAGAAGCCTCTGGAAGCTGACAAAGGCGGCATATGGCACCATTGAAAAAACAGAGAAAATGAAAATCGAAAAAGGAAAAACAGGAAGGTTGACGGTATTGAAGAGGCTTATGCCGGAAAGCCCTGTTGCCGCAAGAACATTGGGATTTACTGGATTGAGCGCTGAAAGCGCAGTCATGAGCTTTACGTCCCCGCCGGCCCATACCCCAAGTTTCCACAATCCATAAGAGAATACGAATGCGATTATTGCTGCCGCAATGCAGAAAACAAATATCATTGCATTATTGGCGAGAAAAGCCCATGCAAGGTTCACAACCAGGCCGGTTGCAAGCATTGCATAATTCAGCCTGTTCGAGACAATCCTCTGCTTTAAATCAGTGTAAGAAGCTGTTATGAGGAAAACAATTGAAATTAAAAATAAAAAAAAAGGGAAAGGGAACAAAAAACCACCGATTTTTTGTTATCCCATTATTGAACTTATTGTCTTGTTCCTGTAATTCAGAATGTCGGCTTTTGTGGACAATGAAACAGTGCGAAGGGAATCAAGAAGCAGGGCTGCGGCAATTGCCAGTACAATGGCAAAAGTAGCCAGAATCAAGTATTCAAACGAAACCTGTGCCCTGCAATCCATAAAAAAACCTTAAATTTCAGCACGGAAAGCAATTTGCCCCTCTGCCTGTTGGAGTAGCGCCTGCCGGTTTTGCCATGCAAATATTGCCCGTGGTGTCCAGTTGGCAGCTGTTGGCCGCACAAGCAGTGCCGCCGGTGCCGTCAACATCCGCTGTCGGGCAGTTTGCTATTGAATTTTTTGCGCACAGGGAATTTGCCAGCTGGTCTTGTGTTGAACATTTTGCAGGCCCGGAAGCCCCCATAAGCAATGTCAGCACGATTCCTGCTACTATTACTGCTCCGCCGATTATCAGCAGGTATTCCAATGCACCTTGTCCTTTTGTATTCATTTCATAAACCTCCTTGGATTCGTTATTGTTCCATATATTTATTTTTGCAATTAATAATCTTTGTGATTGCCGGAATCAAGGCTTTATTGAGTTTGCGGCATTTTTAAGGTATAATCCGATTACTGCGGCAACAACAATTACTCCGCCTATCAGCAGGAGATATTCCATTGAGCCCTGCGCCCGTTTTTCGTCAAGCATTTTTCCGCCTGTTACCTTATTATCATTCCCGATATGAAAACCGATGCATAATAGATGACAAAGGATATTAATAAAAGTATCGGGAAATAAATAATGCTTTTGCTGATTTTTCCTTCCCTCATCAGGGAAATCATTACGCTGTTTGCAAGCACTTCTATCAGGAGGTAGCAGAGCATTAAAAAGAAAATGAAGCTTTCAGTGGCTTCGGACAACAGCTTGTCAGCTTCATTTGCAGCCATTGAAACAGTCGCTTTTACAAACAGTTCTATTACTGTTGTCACGAACCCGAAAACCATGGGGGTAATTATGACTCCCGCAGTAACCATGAATATTACCTGCAGCAGTGTCTGCGACATTCTTTCAAGGTTCAGCCTGTGCAGTTCCCTGACATCATTTGAAATTTCATCAAGGACATCGGCCAGCCCTGCGCCGGCCTTTATTGAATCGATTATTACGGCCATGCTTCTTCTTACAAGCCTTGAATCGACATTTTCGGAAAAGCTCTTCAGGCTGTTTTCAAGGTTTTCCCCCTCTTCCAATTTTCTCAAAACAATTTCAATTTCCTTGCTTAGCGGGCCGTACTGCGAGGTTGCGACTTCCCTTAATGCAAATTCGTATGTGCCGCCGGCTTTCAGAGTGTCTGCCATTTGTTTGAGGGCTTCAGGCAGGCTTTCTTCAATCAGGTTTATTCTTTCCATTGCCCTAAGATAAGGGTATCCAAGCATAAGGTCTATTCCGCTCAAAAGCACTGCAAGGCTCGTAATCTGGGAAACAGGCAGTTTCAGCAAACCTATTGACATATAGCAAACAAGCGCGATAATTACAGGGACAATAATTGAAATTACTATCCAGGCTTCAGCGCGGATTCTGAACTGCGCCTGGCGGATTATTTTCCTGTACCTTCCAAGAAGGCCTGTTTTTGTTCCGTTGCCTATCATTTTTACACCTTCGGCTGCGTTCCCCTGATGTATATTATCAAGCTGAATAACAGGAAAGGCAGAATTATGAAAAAGAAAATTGCCATCACTTCGGGAGTCAAAGGAAGGGACTGCAGCGGAACAATGCCGCTGTTGCTGAAAGTGCTGTTCCTTATGCCCCCGAGGATAGTGAGTATTACTGGCACCAGTATTGCAATGAAAATAAACAGTATGCCGAAGAAATTCATTTTTTGTGCAAAATCACGTATTTTCATTCTCATTTCAAAGCCGACATCGTCCGCAATAGTGTTCATTATTTCCGAAATGTTTCCGCCTGTTTTTAATGCGCGCACCATGTGCACAAGCGCATTTCTCAATGCCTTGCTCTGCGTCCTCAATGCAAGCCTGCTTAATGCCTCTTTTGTTTCAACGCCTTCCTCTATTTCCGTTATTGTTTTTGCAAATTCTTCGCTCAAAACCCCGTAATCAGAGGTTGCAACAGCCTGCATTGTCCTGTAAAGGCCGATTCCCGACCTTAATTCAGTTCCCATGTGCCTTAATGCAAAGGGAAGCTCAAGGCTTATTGCATCGCCCCTTGCTTTTGCCCTTTCTTTCGGCACAAGGAACATTATTGCCACAGTAAGGAAAAAAAACCAGGCTCCGGAGATTATTGGAACGAAAACTTTCCAGGCAATTTCAAATCCGGTCAGGCCCATTACTACCGCGGATGCCAAAAAAGCTGCAACCGCAGCCATTGCCGAAACAGTGACAGTGATTGCAACATACTGCTTTACGGAGTAACGCATGTTTGCGGAAAACAGGTAATACGAGAGGGTTTCCATTTGCGGCATTTTCACCACTACCCTGCTTAAGGGGCCGAGGAAACTTTTCATTGCAAGATAAAGCCCGCCTATTCCCTTTACAATTCCTGAATTGAATTCCTGCAGTTCCTCGACTTTTTGTATTTCAATTTCCTTTGTTTTTCCTTCCGCAATTATTCCGCGAAGCTCGCCCAGGGAACCCTCCATTGCGCCGAATTCTATGCCTTCCAACTGGTATTTCTTGCGCATTTTCTGGACTATTTTTTCAACCTTGTCAACATCAATGCTTTCAAGCGCCTCCCCCCCGGCTTCTTTCGCTGCCGCGGAATCCTGGCTCTGCTGCTGGCTGCTTTCAGCGATTTTCTTCTTAATCCTGTCAAGGGACTCCATTCATGCCAGCCCCCTTTGTTTCAGGGTGTAAAGCTGTGTTGCATCTTTCACGCTTTTCAGGTCCCGGATTCCTTTTTTGCTCAACTGGCGCAGGTAATTTCCCCTCTGCGCTATTTCCCCTTCAAGCTCTTTTTTCATGAGGCCAGTGAATTCGCCAAGCACCTGAAGGTAATTCATGGGCACGTCAGTCCTTTCAATAATGTCTTTTACGGGATTCCTGCCGAATATTTTTTGTGTCGAGCTTCTTCCCGAAAGCACGCCGCTTACTTCGGAAATTTCAGTCACCCTTCTTATCGTGCCCTGTTTTTTGTCATGCAGCCTGTGCTGTATAATTATCAGGTCAAGGCCGCTGATCATAAGTTCGGGGACATTCATGGGCGGATTTGTAACCCGCACAATTGTTTCCTGCGCGGAGTTTGCATGCACTGTCCCCATTGAGCCCTGATGCCCTGTGTTCATTGCAGTGAAAAGCGAAAACGCTTCCTCGTGCCTCACTTCCCCGACAATTATCCTGTCAGGGCGCATTCGCAGGGAATTTTTTGTAAGAATATCAAGTGTCAGTTCCCCCCTTCCTTCAAGGCCCGGGGGCCTTGATTCCATCCTGATCCAGTGCTTTAACGGAAGGTTTAATTCCGCAGTGTCCTCGATTGAAATTATCCTTTCAGTATCAGGGACAAAAGAGGCCATTACGTTCAGCATTGTTGTTTTTCCGCTGCCGGCGCCTCCCGCAATGAGGATGTTCGCAGGCCTGCTTCCCATCCCTTCAACGGCAAGCCACAAAAAGCCTGCCACTTCGGGAGTCAAAGTGTTCAGGTTTATCAGGTCAACAATTGAATAAGGGTCTTCCCTGAATTTCCTGATTGTAAGAGTGCTGTTTTCAACAGAAGCCGGGGGAAAGCTCGCATTCACCCTGCTTCCGTCCGCAAGCCTTGCATCAAGCAGCGGGCTGCTGATATCAACACGCCTTCCGACTTCCCTTGCAATCCTGTTCACAAGGTCCTGTATTTCCTGTTCGGAATAAAATTCAATATTGCTTGTAAGCATCCCGTACTGCCTGTGAAAAAGATAAACTGGCTTTTTCGCGCCCACAACCATTATTTCTTCCAGCTTGTCATCGCGGACAAGCGCATCAATCATTCCATAGCCGACCATTTCCCTTACAACCGATTCCGCGTAAAAATCAAACCTTCTTTCAGGAATATGGAGTTCAGGGGCAGACCTTAAAATTTCAAGGATTTTCTGCCTGTAAATAGACCTTCTCTGTTCAGGGTCACGTATCCTGTAGGGGCTGATTGTAATCAGCCTTGTTGCGGCTTCCTTGATTGTTGCAATAATCGCCTTTTCCGAAGCAGAAGGCCTCGGCACAGGCGCCATGTAATAAAGAAGCGCTTTTCCCGGAATCTGGAAAATTTTCACTTCCCCATAAGAATCAACTTCAATTTTTTTTTCGGCTTCCTCTATTTCCTTTTCAGCAGTTGATTTTTCAACTGCCTTTTCCTCCGCAGCCTGGGTTTTTTCCTCCCCTGCCGGATAAGCGGCATTTTCCTTTTTTATGGGCCTTGAAATTTCCTCAAGGCCTTTTTTCAGGTCCTCCCCTATGTCCATGCTTTCATCAATTGCCGTTGCAACAGTTTTCTGCGCCCGATTCACTGGCTGCGCTGCAGCCTGTTCAGCCAGGTCCTTGTTGGAAGCCTTGACCCTGTTAATCAGGTCTTTCAAATAGTCCTTGTCTTTCGGCATAGCAATTAGAAAACGAATCCATAAAATAAAAACCTTTGCACTGCCTTGGGCCTGTTTAAAACGTATTTTTCAATGTTTTTCCTGGGCAACCCGGCCGGATTCCCCGGATTCCTTTTTTGCTTCTTCCGAAAAAAATCCGGTTAATCGGATTTTCAATTATTTTTTTTCTTCGATTTGTTTCAGGGTTTCTGCAAGGAATTCGGAAAATTTTTTTGCAGGCAGGACTTTTCCGTCCCTTGTCCTTACTGTGACAGTGCCTTCTTTTTCTTCTTTGTCCCCCACAACAAGGATTAAGGGAATTTTTTCAAGCTGTGCCTGCCTGACTTTTCCGGAAACAGTGCTGTTTTCGGCATCTATTGCAACGCGCAGGTTTTTTTCAGCCATTTCAGAAGCAAGCTTTTCAGCATAGGCCTTGTGCCTTTCAGCAATTGCAAGTATTTTTGCCTGGACAGGCGCCAGCCACAATGGAAATGCGCCCCCGAAGTGTTCAGTGAGAATCCCCAAAAACCTGTCAAGGCTGCCGTAAAGCGCGCGGTGGACCATTACAGGCGTGTGCGCTTTGTCATCGCTTCCAATGTACTCTGTCCCGAATTTTTGGGGCATCTGGAAATCAAGCTGGATTGTTCCGCACTGCCAGGTCCTGCCCAGGGAATCTTTTATATGAAAATCGATTTTTGGCCCGTAAAAAGCCCCGTCCCCGGGATTTAACTTGTATTCTGAATTTGTTTCCTCAAGCGCTTCCTTAAGGGCCTGTTCCGCCTGGTCCCATTGTTCCCTGGAGCCCATTGCATTTTCAGGCATTGTGGAAAGCTCCATGTGATAGCCTGCAAAGCCGCAGGTCCTGTAAATCTTGTCAATAAGCCGTATTGTTTCCTTTATCAGCGGCTTTATCTGTTCGGGCGTGCAGAACAGGTGCGCATCGTCCTGCGTGAATTTTCTCACTCTGAACAACCCGTTAAGGACACCGCTTTTTTCGTGCCTGTGCACAATCCCGAATTCCGACATTTTTACTGGCAAATCCCTGTATGATTTTCTCGAATTTTTGTAAATCAAAATATGCCCCGGGCAGTTCATAGGCTTTACTGCATAAGTCTCATTGTCTATTTTTACAAAATACATGTTTTCCTTGTAATGGTCCCAGTGGCCTGATTGTTTCCACAAGCTGTCTTTCATAATCAGGGGGGTAATGACTTCAATGTATCCGAGCCTTCTCTGTTCAGAGCGCAGGTAATCAGTAAGCGCAATCCAGATTTGCGTCGCATTGTTATGATAAAAGGCTGTTCCCGGAGCCTCTTTCTGGAATGAAAAAAGGTCAAGCTCCTTTCCCAGCTTTATATGGCTCCTTTTTTCAGCCTCTTCAACAAGCTTCAGCCATTCGTCAAGCATTTTTTGTTCGGGAAAGGAAATCCCGTAAATTCTTTGCAGCATTTTGTTTTTCTCACTGCCCTTCCAATAAGCGCCCGAAGTTTTCAATAATTTCACTGCCTTTATCAGGCCCGTGCTTTCAATGTGCGGCCCCCTGCACAAGTCAGTGAATTTTCCGTTTGAATAAGTGGAAATTTTTCCTTCCTCAAGCTCGTTGATAAGCTCTACTTTGTAGGGCTGGCCCCTGAACAATGCAAGCGCGTCTTTTTTTGAAATTTCCTTTTTCACGAATTTCTCGTTTTTCTCTGCAAGCTCCAGCATTTTCTTTTCAATCTTTTCAAGGTCTTCGGGTGTGAAGGGCTTTTCAGAATCCAAATCATAATAAAAGCCCTCTTCAATCGCAGGCCCAATCCCGAATTTTGTTTCAGGAAACAATTCCCTTACAGCGGAAGCAAGCAGATGGCTTGAGGAATGCCAGAACTTCTCCCTGAACTCCCTGTTTTCCCAGCCCATAAAAACCAGATTATCTTTAGCTATAAAACAATTAAAAATTCTGCTATTTTGGCAAAAAAAAACGAAATCCGCAGGCAACCGCAATCTGCCGCCTGAAGAAGCCTTTCGGCAGCAAGGAATTTGGCCGAAAAAACCGCCTGCCCGGATTTTTGCCTTTGCGAAGCTTTTTTAAACCCCAAAGTTTTAATAATAATGGTGGTTTTTTGAAAAAATTATTTTTGCCTGTAATTTTAATTATTGCAATTGTTTTTTTGGGCTGCACACAGCAGAGCCAGAACCCTTCGGGGCCAATGCCCGGCAGTGGCAGTGACGAACATGGCTGTATTGGTTCTGCGGGCTATTTCTGGTGCGAGGCAAAGCAGAAGTGCCTAAGGCCTTGGGAAGAGCTTTGCATCAGCACTGGCCCAGGCCAAATGCCCGGCAGTGACAGGGATGAGCACGGCTGCATAGGCTCTGCGGGCTATTCCTGGTGCGAAACAAAGCAGAAATGCCTGCGCACCTGGGAGGAGCCATGCACTTCAGGGGACAGGGAGGCAAAAGCAGAAACTTATTGTTCAAAGCCGGATGTTTCACAGGTTTCCACCTGCGGCCCATACATAAAAGTTGTTTCAATGCTTATAGGCGGGGGAAGCACATTTTACAGCGATGACGGCAATGAAACAAGATGCCCGGTCGTAGGGCCCGATGCAATGAGCGAGGAATGCAGGCTTCTTTTAACGGGCTCGAACTGCATTGAAAAAATAATCTGCGACAACACACAGGCCAGGGCAGGCGGGATTCAAATAATCACGGAGGAACACAAGCCGTATAATTTTGCCGACGAGAACGGCATTGCCACTGGGCAGTCAACAGAAATAGTAAGGGAAATCCTCAAGCGCCTTAACCAGAGCGCGGGCATAGGAATTTTGCCATGGGAAGAGGCCTATGAAAAGGCGCTCACAGGCCCGGGCATAGCGCTTTATTCCACTACCAGGACAAGGGACAGGAATGCCTTGTTCAAATGGGCCGGCCCAATTTCAAACCCGGAAAGGGAGGATTTTTATGCAAGAAAAGATTCAAGCCTGAAGCTCAATGTGCTTGAAGACGCAAAAAAAGCTGGAAAAATATGCGTCATAATGGACGATTCAAGGGAGCAGATTCTTTCAGGAAACGGGTTTACAAACCTTGATGTCAGCAATAATGACCTGGATTGCATACAAAAGCTGGCTGACGGCTCCGTGGACCTCTGGGTCGGCAACAAGGTCATACTTGACGAAATCACGAAGGAAAACGGCATTGATGCAAACCAGTTCAAGCCAGCCGGCCTTTACATCATAAGCGAATTTTACATTGCATTCAGCAGCGATGTCAATTCAGGCACAATAGTTGAATGGCAGTCTGCGCTCGATTCCATGAAACAAGACGGGGCATACGAAGACATACTTGCAAAGTACAGCATAGGCAATTAAGCCCCGGCCATGGCTGCCGGAAACAAATTAATTCCTTCCGCAGGAAATTTGATTTATGCTTGACAGTTCTCTCTGCATAAAATGCAAGGGCAAGCTCCTCTGCGGGCTTTCAAAATGCCCAGTTCTGGAAAAATATTCCGCCCTGCGCAGAACAACCTCGCAAATAAGCGGAAAGGAATTTTCAGGCTCTTCTCCCCCCAGTGTTTTTGTTTCCTGGAAAAATTATCCCAATGTCTCAATCGCGCCCCTTGCCCCGCCTGTTATCGGCGAAAAAAACTTTTTTTTGGATGCCCCGGAAAAATGGTTCGGCCTGCCTTTGGAAAAAATCGTTTCAATGCGCGAGCAGCTCATACAAAGCAATACAAAAATTTCCGTTGAAACCGCGGCAAACCCGACAAGGGAGCTTGCCTCCCTGCAGGAAATTGCAATGTCAATAAAGCCAGTTGATTTGGAAGTGGAATTAAAGCACAAGCCAATTCCAAGGCTCTCTTTTCATGAAAGCATTGCCCCAATAGGCCCGATTGGAGAGCTGGAAAAATTCTCGCTGATTTCAAACCCGAACATTCCGCAAAAAATAGATTACCTTGTTTCCGACACGGCAGTAAAAAGCAACACGGCAGTCCTTGAACTTTATGATGCGGGTTTTCCTGTTTCAACGCTTTCAAAATTATTGTCGGCTGGCTTGCTCGGCATAAAGAAGAACAGAAAATTTGTTCCAACCAGATGGAGTTTGACTTCAATCGACGAT
>JAQTPU010000028.1 GCA_028712575.1 Candidatus Iainarchaeum sp. | reverse complement strand
AATCACTTCCGCAAAATTCGTTGAGAATCCAGGCTTCTCTTTCATCCAAGTCTTCTGGATTGCTTGCAGCAATCCTTTTCGCTATTTTTATCTCTTCCAGTGTTGGAAGAGGAAACTCAAATTTTTCGAAATTCATTCGAACCGCCTCCAATTAAATAAAAGAATTTTTTCGTGGACGTCTTGCGAATTTTGGAGGCATTAAACGCTTTGACCTTCAACAGAAGGCAAAGCTTTAAGCCGAGAAAATTCGAGTCCTAAGAAAAAATTCGATTAATTGGGAGGCGGCAAGTTTGAGAAAAAGATTGTTGCCTGTTAGTTTTTGTAGCCGACAATTATTTCTTTGTTAGGCGTTAAGTGAATGTCGTTTTTTGTTTCAGAACATGCAAACTGCAGCTTTACATTGGCGGGAACAGATTTCATGTATTTTTTTGCAAAAGACACAAGTGCATCGCAGCGTTTTTTGCCCAGCTTTTTGAGGGCAGATTCGTCTTTCTTTGATAGGGTTCCTTTTTTCCCGATTAGTTCCTGCCTGTTTTTTGAAACAAGCTCTGATTCCCGCACTCTCATTGAAAGCTTTGCATCAATTTTGTGAACAACTGACACACTTTCAAAACCTGTTTCTTTGAACAGGCAAAATAATTCTTGCCTTCGAGGGAAATATCTTTTCCTGACAAGCTCGTCAAACCCCGCTAATCTGTCTTTTTTGCGTATAATGTCCTGGAAAACCTTTTGGGTTTCCGGATTCAAAAAAGATAAGTCCCAGACAACAAGTTTTCCGCCTTTTTTTAATATTCTGAAAACTTCTTTGAAAACTGCTTTTTGGTGCTTTTTAGGGAGTTCATGAATTCCCATTTTTATTATTACAGTGTCAAAGAAGGCGTCCGAAAAAATGGTTTTTCTTATATCCGACTTTACAAAGCGGTCTGGGCCTAGGCCAAGAAGGTTTTGTTTGGAGCGTTCTATCTGGACTTTGCTTTCATCAAGAAGATACAGGTCAAGGTTAATCGCATTCTTTTTGGCAAAGTCAAATATTTCAAGCGCAACAGCCCCGTATCCGGACATTGCGTCCAATATTGCCTGGCCTTGCTTTGGATTGATTATTTCCAAGAGTTTTTCAGCATCTTTCTTCTTGTGGTTGTGGATTAGGCTGAAATCAACAATGCGGACATCAAAGCCCTTGGAATTAGAAACCATACTAACCGTCTTGCCTGGCTCCGTAATTAAATTTAAAAACCTCTCTTATTAAAGAATTGTGTAATTGCAAATAAATATAATCTAATTATTTTTTTGCATTTTAATGGTTTTGCTAGGTTAATGGTGATTTGATTGAAGACTTGCAGCACATGCAACAGGGAAGTAGTAAGCGACTATGTCGAGTTTAAGTGCCCGCAATGCGGAAAAGAGCGGATAATTCGATGCCTGCACTGCAGAAAAACAGCCAAAACATACAAGTGCCCTGAATGCGGATTTATCGGGCCATAACAACAGAGGGATTGCCTTGGGAAAAACAATTGTCATAATGAAGATTACTCCGAAAGAAGACAAGATAGAAGAGGCAATTGCAGAGCTGAAGGCAATAAAGAACGGCGCAGTAAAAGACGTCCAAAAGGTCCCGATTGGATTTGGCATTGAAATTATTAAAACAGCTATTCTGATTGAAGAAAAAAAAGAAGGCGCATTGGAAGCAATGCAGAAAGAAGTATCAGCATTAAAAAACATTGAAAATGCAGAAGTGGAAAACATGACACTGCTTTAACGCGGCCTAGTACTGAATTTATAATTTGCCTATTGCTTCCAGAAGCTTTTCGTGGCCTTTTACAAGCCGGTTAAATTCGGTTATTTCTTCCGAAACAATTTTGCTCCGCAGTTTATCTTTTGAATTCCTTGATTTTGCCATTCTTAATCCACTCCTTTATTTCCTCGCCGGAATAATAATTCTCCCTGATTCCTAAAAATACTTTTGCATTTTCAGGCGCATCGCAGGAGCTGAACCTTGCACTGAAGCCTTATTGGCTCTTCTGAGCTTGTTTATTCGCCTGTTCATTATAGATTTTCGGTACTTACATTATTATTCTTTCCCATTTCCATCCTTTTTTAAGCAATTTCCCAAGCTATTTTTACTGCTATGATTAAACGCGTTGTCCTTGAGAACTGGCGCACCCATGCAAGAAGCGAGTTTGAATTTGAAAAGGGCACTAATGTCCTTGTGGGAAGCATGGGCAGCGGCAAATCGTCGATACTTGATGCGATGTGCTTTGCGCTCTTCGGGACTTTTCCTGCATTGCAGAACAGGAGGCTTTCCCTCGAAGAGGTCATTACAAGCAAGCCGAACAAGGAGGATTTTGCAAAAGTAAGGCTTGAGTTTGACTATAACGGAAAGGAATTTTCGGTTGAAAGGGCAATTAAAAGAAAAGGCACAAACGAGGCAAGAGTATCCTGTGATGGAAAACTGCTTGCAGGGCCGAAAGTAAGCGATGTTACAAATGCGGTTGAAAACAGCCTTGACATTGATTATGATTTGTTCAGCAGGGCAGTTTACTCCGAACAGAACCAAATAGACTTTTTTTTGAAACTTTCCCCTGCGCAGAGAAAAGAGCAGTTTGACGAACTGCTTGATTTGCAGAAATACGAAGAGGCAAGGGCAAACTCTGTTTCCCTTGGAAATAAAATAAAGGAAACAGCCGCGGAGAGAAAAAACTGGGTTGAGAATCAGAAAAGGATTTTTGACGGGAAGGAAGTTTCCGAAATAAAAAACAAAATTGCGCAAAAGCATAAAATCCAGGGGGCGCTTTCTGAAAAGGCCCTTGATGCAAAAATTGCGCTTGAAAAGGCAAAAAAAGAGGAAACCCTTCTTGAAGGCAAGTGGAAGGAATTCCGCTCCCTGAAGGAAAGGCTTTTTTCGTTGCAGGGAATGAAAAAAGAGCTTGAAAAAAACATTCTTGAAACAAAAAAGTCCCTGAAAGGAAAATCAGCCGGAGAAATTGAAAAGGAGTGCCTTGCAGCTGAAAAGGAAATTTTAAGGCTTGAAAAAAGCGAAAAAGAAGCCGAAGCCGAAATTGCAGGCCTGCAGGAAAGCGCTTCTTCCCTGATACGGGAACAGGGCCTGCTTGAAGAAAAAATCCTGCAGATAGAAAAAGCCCTGCGGGAACTAAATGGCGCAAAGGCCCACTGCCCTGTTTGCAAGAGCCCCCTTGGGGAGGACACAAAAAAGCATCTTCACCTTGAAAATGAAAAGGAAAAAAAAGAAATAGGTGAAAAACAGAAAGAGCTGCTTGAAAAAATGAAAAGGCTGAAGGAAAATCTTGGCGGCAAAAATTTGGAAAAAAAAGGTTTTGCAAAAAAGAGGGATGCCGAAAGGGAAATCGCGCTTGAATGCAAAACTCTTGTAAAAGAGATTGGGGCGCTTGAAAAAAAGGAAAACCAGTTGCTGGAAATTGAAAAGGACGCAGAGGAAACTGAAAAGCTGCTTGAAAAAACAGGTTTTGACGAAGACACCTTGAGGAAAAAACAGGGGGAGGTTGTTGAGGCAAGAAGCCTTGCGGAATCGCTTGAAAGGGAAAGAAAGAACAATGCTGAAATTATTCTTGCCTTTGAAGAAAGCCTGAAAAAAGCAGAGGAGGCGAAAAAGCAGCTTGCTGAACTGGAAGAATCAATTAAGAAATTAACAAAAGCCCAGGAAAAAATTGTTTTGTTTACAAACTCCCTGAAAGCAGTGCAGGGAGAACTGCGCCTGGTCCTTGTGGAAAACATCAATATTGCAATGAACGACATCTGGCAGAAAATCTATCCTTACGGGGATTACACAAGCGCAAGGCTTGAGATTGAAGAAGGAAGCTATGAGTTAAAGGTACGGGACAGGAATGAAAACTGGGTGCGTGTGGAAGGGATTTTGAGCGGAGGAGAAAGAAGCGCTGCCGCGCTCTGCATAAGAATTGCCTTTTCCCTGGTTCTGGCACAGAATCTTTCCTGGCTTATTCTTGACGAGCCAACCCATAATCTCGACAGGCAATCAGTAAGTGTTTTAAGCAAAATAATGCGCGAACAACTGCCGGAACTAGTGGAACAGATTTTTATTATCACGCATGACAGGGAAATGGAAAAAGCCGCCTCTGGAAGCATTTATGTTTTGAACAGGGACAAGGAAAACGACGGGGCAACAAGGCCGGAAAAATCCGGGGTTTTGTGATTATTTCTTTTTTTCCGCAATCATTCTTCTTGTCAGATAGGCCGCCATTATGTTCTTGTCTATTTTTGAAAAAGGAGTCTGAAGAGAGGCGAGCAGTTCCTTGTTTTTTTCAAAACTGGTTGTGCATTTGTCGCGGATTTCCTCAAGAAGGATTTCAACGCGCATTTTTATTGCCTTTGGAACAGCCTTACCCACAATATCACTTCTCATTTTTAATAAAATTTTTTTTAAAATTGCACAGCAATTTTCTTCTTTTCCCAGGGCTTCCTTACAAGGAGAACCTTGTGAGGCATCGTAAAACCTTCGGTTTTACAATGTTCTTTTAAAGAAAAGGCCTAGCTCCACTCGATTTCCCTTACTTCGCCGTTTGGAAAAGTCCGGAGAATGTTCAGGGGCAGAACCCTTGCCTCAAATTCCTTTTTTGCCATTTCATACATTGTCTTTTCGTGCTCTGCCTTTACCAAAGGAGGCGCGCCAAGCGCCAGTTGCAGCGCCCTTGCAGACAATAACCTGGCTTTTTCAAATCTTGATATTTTTTCCATACAAATTCACGTTTCTCATAAAACTTTTTTTGAAAAAGTTTTTTCCAAAAAAAATCACTTTTAAAAAATAGGATAAACTTGAAATTACGGCTCAATTAAAGAACTATTAAAAAGAAAGGTTAAAAAAGCTTCGGAAACAGCTGAAAAACATGCTATTGGGGCTTATTGGAAAAAGAGCGCAGGTATTCAGCCAGGGGGCTTTGAAGCAGGCATTGTTCCCGCCCGCCTTCGCTATTGAGCTTTTCAAAGGCATTCAGTGAATTTGCCTGGATCGCTTCAATTGCAGAGGCAAGCTTTTTGTCAAAAAACCTGCTTTCAGGGTTTGCAGCCTGAAGGGGAAGGTTATTCAAAAAGAATTCAAGGTTTTTTTTATGTTCAAGAACAAGCCTTGAAGAAAAGTCCTTTTCAAGGGAAAAAAGCCCTTTTACAATGTTGTTGCCTGAAAAAAATTTTTCGCTTGCCTTTTCGAGTGCAAGGCCCATTTGGAATGCTTTTTCCCTTGTTTCCAGGACAAGCCCGGATAAAAGGGATTCCCTGTTCCTGCAGGACCAGTGCTTTTCGCTGAAAGAAAGGATTTTCGCATCCCTGTTCTGTTCAAGAACAATGGCATCGGGCAGGGGCACAAGGCATTTTTCATTCCTGCTGAACGGGCCAACAGGGAATGTTTTCAAAAAGAATTCTTTTTTCCTGCGAAGCCTGTTTTCCTTGAAGGGCGAGGATTCGTGGAAAGAATCTGAAAAACAACTGTTTACAGAGTCAAAATAGAAGACATCCTTTAAGAATTCAACTTCAACAAAAGAGCTCGGAAGAAGGTTTCCGGCATTGTAATTCCCGGGTTCACAGCATTCACAATCAAGAGTTTCAAAGCCGATATTGTAACAGGCGTTTGTGAGAAGCATTGGAATCAGGGGAGCAAGGTCAAATTCCGGCCTGCCGCGAAAAAAGCCCGCTGCCTGGCTTGTGTGGCTTTCTTTTGCGCTTTGCTTTGCAAGGCTGCCGGGAACAAAATTGTTCCTGAAAAAAAAGTTTTCCAAAAAAAGCTCCTGCCTCAAAAAGCCCGTGGCGGGGATTTTTTCAAGCGGCAGGAAAAGAAGCTTGGACATTGAAACAAGGGAAAGTATTGAATCGGCTTCTTTTGCATCTATTTTGTAGAGTTCTGCAATTGTTTTTGGAAGGGGCTCTGAAAAAAAATCAGTCCTGACATTCGGAAGGCCAAAACAATCAATTTTTTTTGGAACAGTGCCTGAAGAGGTTTCTTCAAAATCAAAGGCATCGAAAAATCCCCAGTTTTTTTGAATCAAAAACTGGGTTTCAGGCAGGGGCATTATTGAAATTGCGCCTGTTGAGGCAAAAATGCCGTTGGCCAGCCTCTGCAGAATTGAAAAATTTGAGGAAACAACCTTGTAAGAATTTTCAAATTCAATAAGCTCGAATTTCTGGTTTCCAAGAAGGGACATTTCCTGCTTAAGCGATTCTTTTGAAGCTGTTTTTTTTGAAACAAGCAGGCAGGGAAAAAAGGCAAGGCTGAAAGTCCGCTTTGATTCCCCGCAGGAAAATTCAGCCAGAATCGCTTTTTTCTCCTCAAGATACTTAATTCCGGTGAGCCAGAAAGGGGAAGCGGCCTCTTTGGATAAGAATGATTCTTCAGCAAAAGAGTAAATTTTTTCCCGCTGTTCAGCCTGCAAAAGAGTTTCCATGAAATAAAGAGGTTTTTTTTGCTTAAAAACAATTTCAGGCAGCGGGTTTCCGCTAATCCGCTATTTATGGGCTTGGATTGAATCTGCCCTTGCATTTTTCTTTTACGCAGATGCTGAAAAAGCGCCTGCAGAGGCAGTTCGGGGAGGCTTTTTTCATGTGCTCGCAGGTTTCCCAGTTGAATCTTTGAACAGGGGCTGCCTGGACAGGCACCCCGTTTGCATCAACAGCAGTTCCTTCCGCATCTTTGCCGAGCATTGCGCGTTCATCGCCTGTTAACGGCTTTGTAGCGTCAATAAAATTAGCCAGTTTTTTTGCAGGGTCAAATTTTTGGGCTTCTGGAGTATGCTTCCTTGCAGAATAAACAAAACTTGACAGAGCCAATTTTTCACCCCAAAAAAATCTTTTATTATTTAGAAGCAAAAAATATTTAAAGGCTTGCACAAAAAAAATTAAAAAAACCCGAAAGTTCGTCAGGAGCAGAAAATTACAGCATAAGTTCTTTTTCTTCAGGCAAATTGCCACCTATAAGAATTCGTCTATTTCCTTTTTCTTGGCGTCCCTGCTTGTTTCAAAATCAAGGCCTGCTTTTTCCAGTGTGACTTCGTGCCTGCTTTCCATGCTTTTCCTCTGCCGCACCTTGAAAAACAGGGGATAATGGGTTGCCTCCCCGACAATAAGGCCTTCCCCGACTCTCAAAGAAGTTATCATGTCAAGAGACCTGTTGTCAAGGCCCTCTGAACTTTCCCCAATGTGCTTCAAATCATACGGGTTTGTAATGCGCAGGATAATGTGCGTGTTGCACTGCGCAAGAACAGTTGTGCTGAGATGTATGGGCCTCTGGGAAATCAGGCAGAGAGAAGCGCCGAATTTTCTTCCTTCCCTTGCAATTGTCTGGATAATGGGCCTGCTTATTGCAGTCTCTTCGGAAGATTGTTGGGGAACAAACTGATGAGCCTCTTCAAGAACAAGCAGGAAAGGCGGAATGCCCTTGTCGCGCCTTGCATAAAACAGCCTGCGCGCAATGTAAGAGACGATTATCTGCTTCTTGCGCAAATCAATCAGTTCCGAAAGGTCGATTACTGTCAATTTTCCCGGCTGTGCAAAATCAAAAAAACTCGGATTGTCAGTCTTGTCAAACAACTGCAGGTCCTGAAGTTCTGAAATCCATGCAAGCAAAGGCCCCCTGGTATTCTCGCCTATTTCAGCCTTTGAAATTTCCTCTTTCACGTCAAGCAGGTCAAACGGCCCTTTTCCAGAACGCATTTTTTTCTGCAAATCTGAAAAAACCTTCCCAAGCTCCCTTTTCATTACAGGGCTTAATCCCTTTATCAGGGAGTCAAGAGTATTTACGCTTAATTTTGGAACGCCTATTTTGATGTCAGATGCTTTTACCAAAATTGTTTTTGAACTGTAATCCTGCCTGCCCTTTTCAGGCGACCTGTCGGCAAAACTTGAGTATTCCCCGTGGGGATCGAAAACAATTATTGCAATCCTGCCGGCCTCTTTCTGCCTGTCCAAAAGTTCCTCAAAAAGAACCGATGTGCAGTGCGATTTCCCAGCCCCGCTCATTGCAAGAATCGCGAGATGCTTTTTCAGAAGGTTGCTCATTGAAATTTTTACAGGCAGGTCGTGGTTTTCAACATTTCCAAGGAGAAGGCCGTTGTCATCAAAATGAAAAAATTTTTTCAGAAGCCCGTTTGACGCAACCCTCACCCTTGTTCCGGGCCCCGGAGGCAGGGTTGCCCTTATTGTCATGCCCTCCTTAAAAACCCCCAGGGGGCGGGTTTTTGCAACAAGGTATTCCCATTCTGCTGTCGGGAACTGCTCGAAAAGCTTTGCGCCAGAGCTTTCAAATTCCTTTACGCTTTCAGCCCTTTCAAAATACCTGTTTGTCTTGAAAACATCGGTAACAAGGCAGACCATTGTGCCCTCGCTGTAATCCATTTCAACAAACTGGCCCCTGTGGACAACGCCCTGGTTGACTACAAAGTCAAGCATGCTTGGCGAAGGGCTTTCAAGCCCGGAAATGACTGTTCCGATTTCTTTTTCCATAATCAACACACGTGCAAAACAATTAAATTTTAGATTTTTTATTTTTCAAAAGCAATTTCTCCCTTATTCTTTCAGCGGATTTTTCGCCTGTTTCAATTGGAATTCCTTCAAAGCCGCAGTCAAGGCACTTGTACTGCCCAATCAAGGGGCCTGCCATTCCTTTCCAGGGAGTGACAGCCTGCTTCAGGTTTTCAGAGCCGCACTGCGAACAAATCCTTTTGATTTTCCCATCCTGCATTTTTTCACCTTCCAGGCCTGCGCCTGATTTTATGCTTGGCGGTTTCCAGTGCCCCACTTGCTTTTCCGCGAATTCTTGCAAGCCCTGCCCTGCGCGTTTTGCCCTGCGCTGCAAGCCTTTCCGCAAAGATTTCCTGCAAAGCCTGCCTGTCGTCTGCATGCAGAATAACACGCGCGCCGAATTTTTTCCAAACCTCGTGTTTTGCCTTTCTTGGCGTGTAACCTTTTCTGATAAGATAAGCCATTGCAACTATTGAAGAAGCAGCGCCAACTCCGCAGTGCACAAGGCAGGGCTTGTTTTCAAGCAAGCCCAGTGAATCAACAATCAATTGTTTTATGGACTTTTCATAAGGCACTTGCACTACTTCGATTCCGAAGGGGGCCAGGCACTTCTTTTCAAGAAGATACTCGCTTGAGCCCGCAGGCCTGAACAAAAAAATAACTTTTTTTATTCCCTGCAATTCCAAAAAATCAAAATCGGCCTTCACTCTGGGCATTCCCGAAATAAAAAAATTTTCATCAATCTGTGCAAAATTCATAATCGATTCCTCAAAACGGCCTGTTTGACCTTCTCATCCTTATGTTAACGCTTCTGCCTAACTTGTCTAAAATCTTCTGGTAAACAGTTTCAATTTCTTCCGGCTTCAGCCTTGCCCTCAAGTC
>JAQTPU010000027.1 GCA_028712575.1 Candidatus Iainarchaeum sp. | reverse complement strand
GACTGGATTTTCATGCACTCCCGCTGCACACAGCCCGGCAATATGGGCAATGTCTGCGCAGCAATACGCCCCAACTGAATCCGCAATTTCCCTGAATGCCTTGAAGTCTATTGTGCGCGGATAAGCAGTATAACCGGAGAGAATTAATTTCGGCTTGTTTTCAACTGCAAGCTTTTTTATGGCATCATAATCAAGTGTTTCAGTGTCTTTTGAAACACCGTAAGAAACGCATTTGTATTGGCGGCCTGAAAAATTCACAGGATGGCCATGGGTTAAGTGGCCGCCTTCAGTGAGCTTCATTCCCATAAAAGTGTCCCCGTGTTCCATCAGGGCGTAATACATTGCCATGTTTGCAGGGGAACCGCTTAATGGCTGGACATTCACATGCTCGGCAGAAAAAAGCCTTTTTGCGCGCTCAATTGCAATGCTTTCAATCACATCAATAAATTCGTTGCCGCCGTAATATCTCTTGCCGGGGTAGCCCTCTGAATATTTGTTTGTTGCAACACTGCCGAGTGCTTCCAGGACAGCCTGGCTTACAAGATTTTCGCTTGGAATTAATTCAATGCCGTCCATCTGCCTCTGCTGCTCATTAACAAGCGCCTCAAAAATCTCGGGGTCGGCCTTTTTCAAAAACTTGATGTTCATTTCAAAAAGCTTTTTTTTCGCCATAAAAATCAAATTTAATTAACATGTAATGTTATTAAAAAAGCCTTTTCTCTAAAGAGAAAAGCCTTGGGAAAAGAGGTTTTTGTCAAAAGCAAAAACTCACCTATTTATTCATGTATTGTTATTAAAAATAATTGTAATTTAATTGTTTCAGCAGAATTTGTCAAAGCGGTTTTATGAAATTTTACAACACGTTTTCAAGAAAAAAAGAGGATTTCAAGCCGATTAAAAAAGGCGAAGTGGGCATTTACAGCTGCGGCCCCACTGTTTACTGGTACCAGCATATCGGAAACCTGAGAACATATATTTTTTCCGACATTTTGAAACGGGTTCTGGAATTTGAAGGTCATAAAGTAAAGCATGTAATGAATGTAACCGATGTAGGGCACCTGACAAGCGATGCAGACTCGGGAGAAGACAAAATTGAAAAAGCAGCTGCAAAAGAAGGAAGGGCTGCGGGGGAAATTGCAAATTTTTATTTGAAAGTCTTTAAAGAAGACCTTGAAAAATTAAACATTCTGCCGCCTTCCATATGGTGCAAGGCAACTGAGCACATAAAGGAACAGATTGAACTCATAAAAGCGCTTGAAAAAAAAAGTTACTCATACAAAACAAGCGATGGAATTTATTTTGACACTGCAAAATTCAGGGATTATGGAAAGCTGGCAATGCTGAACAAAGAAGGCCTTGAAGCAGGCAAGAGAGTGGATTTGAAAGAAAAAAAGAACATTACTGATTTTGCATTATGGAAATTTTCCGAAACACCGGGAAAAAGGCAGCAGGAATGGCCTTCGCCCTGGGGCATCGGGTTTCCTGGCTGGCATATTGAATGCAGTGCAATGAGCATGAAATATCTGGGCGAACATTTTGACATTCACACTGGCGGAATAGACCATATTTCCGTGCATCATTCCAATGAAATTGCACAGAGCGAGGCTGCCACTGGAAAAAAATTTGTAAACTATTGGATGCACGGTGCTTTTCTGGAATATAAGGGCGAAAAAATTTCAAAATCAACCGGGGGCTTGTTCACTGTTTCAGAGCTTGAGGAAAAAGGATTTCTTCCATTGGCATACCGCTACCTGGTTCTCACTGGGCATTACAGAAGCCCGCTGGAATTCAGCCTGGAAAGCCTTGAATCCGCGCAGAACTCTTACAAAAGGCTGAAAAACATTGCCTCTGAACTCAAGGATGACGGAAAAACAAACAACAATTATTTAAAAAAATTCAAATCAGCAATTGAAAATGATTTGGACATTCCAAATGCGCTCGCTGCGCTCTGGGGCCTGTTAAGAGATGAAAAGGCTGACGGCAAATACCGCACAGTTGCTGAAATTGACAAAGTTTTGGGCCTCGGCCTTCTGAAAAAAGATGAAATTTGTGTTCCTGATGAAATAAAGAAACTTGCCTGGCAGAGGGAAAAAGCGCGCGGAGAAAAAAACTGGGGTCTTGCAGACGAGATAAGGAAAAAAATAGCGGAAAAAGGCTATTTGGTGGATGACAGCCCTGCTGGCACAAAAATAAAAAAAATCTAAGCGGCCTAATAAAACAGGTCACTTGACAGAAAGCAAAAAATAAACCAACTTGCTGTTTTAATGCACGATTTTGCTGCGAATTGAGATTCTTATCTGACCGACTCTTGTGGCACTCAACCCCAATTCAACACAAATGCGTTTAATGGAAAAACCTTCCTGAATTAATCCAAGCACTCTCTTTTCCTGCGAATTCAGAGGAACAGCAAACCTCATGTTCGGGGCTTCCAAAGAATCTTTTGGCCTGGCTCTTGCAGCCCTTGCTATTCTCGATTCCACAGCTTTAATTTCTTCAATATTAGGGGCTTTTGCACGGCCGTTCCTTGAAAATTGCCCTTTTGCCCTCAAAAAATCACGCATAAAATTTGGCATTGCTACCCTGACAAAGCGCATCCAAGAATTTTCCAGGTATCTCCCTGTCCTGCCTCTAGGGTCAAAAAAAACAACTTCGTCCATTAGTCTTTCGGTAATTCCGGAAACAAGATCATCCCCATTAATGCCTTCACTATCCTTAAACCGAAACCCATTCAAAAAAACAATTGCTTTTCCAAGCAACTGGTTGCGGACAGCCTCACTCAAATCATTCTGCTTCCTTTTTCTTGTAGCTCTTGACCTTATTTTGAACAAGTCTTCTTTTGAACGCAAACCAAAAAAACTAACCAATTTGCTCAAAGCTGCTTCGCTCGGCACAGAGTATTTTGTGGAAGCCAATTTCGCTTTTGCCTTCCCCCTTGCCAATTCTTTTAGCTTGTTTCTTGCAGAATTTTTTTCAGAAGCTTCCTGCAAAAGAATTTTACGGATCTCAGCAACGGAATGGGTTGAAGCAAGCTGCTTTACCCTGTAAATCCACCAGAGCTTTGGATGCTCCAGAAGATGCCTTGTTTTGGGATTGGATTCGAAGCGCTTAACCAGGTCAAAACGCATGGCAACGCTATTGAAAGGCGCCCTTAGAAGAGTGCTATCAAAATAAGCTCTGTTAAGCCCTAAGTGCTTTGCAATATGTGTTGCAGGCGTCATAGGCGCTAATCCCAGCTTCTTGATAAACCTTTTTTGCCTTTCAGTCAAGACAATCCTGCGCGACATAAAACAATACTAATTTAATCAAAGTAATAATTAAATATACGAATTCTCATTTTGTTTACCATGATTGAAGGAATTGCCGCCACAACTCTTGTCCTTGACATCGGGTTTATTATTCTGGCGGGAACTGTTTTTGCATTCATTGCAAGGCTGTTGAAACAGCCCATTATTGTCGGCTATATTATTGCGGGAATCGTTGTAGGGCCGATAGGCCTGAAGCTTATCGGGAATTATTCCACAATAGGAGTGCTTTCTGATTTGGGAGTTGCTTTTCTTCTTTTTGCAATTGCAATGCAGATTGATTTTTCAAAATTATGGCAGTTCAAGCGCACAATTGTTTTGGGCGGACTGGCACAGATTGCAATCACTGCAACAGCAGTTGCCCTGCTGATACATTTCCTGAATTTCGGCTGGATTGCGAGCATTTACACAGGATTAATGGTTGCATTCAGCAGCACAGCAATAGTTGTAAAAGTGCTTTCAGATTCGCGAAGGCTGAATTCTCTTGAAGCAAAACTCATAATCGGCTATGCGCTTGTGCAGGACCTTGCCGCAGTAATTGCCCTTCCCCTTTTGGCAAATCCCGCTACTCTTATTTCATTCGACCTGATGGGAAAATTCCTGCTCAGCCTGATAATAATTTTTGCCCTAGCAGTAATCTGCAGTGTAAAGATTTTTCCGAAAATCATGTCTTTTTCCTCAAAAAACCAGGAGCTTTTTTATCTTGCAAGCATTTCAAGCTGTTTTCTTTTTATTTTTGTTGCGCAGGCACTGAATTTTTCAATTGCAGTGGGCGCATTTATAGGCGGGCTTGCGCTTGCAAGGGTTTCATTCAGCACAGAAGCGCTTACCAGGATTGAGTATATCCGTGATTTGTTTGCAACAATATTTTTTGTTTCGCTGGGAATGCAATTAACACTTTCAATTTTCAGCCCGCATTCATTGGTATTGTTTCCAATTCTGCTTGCAATTGTTTTCATTTTAAACCCGATAATTCTTTACATAATAACGCTTTATTCCGGCTTTGGAAATAAAGTGGCATGGTTTGTAGCGCTTTCACTCGCACAGGCAAGCGAATTTTCGTTTATTCTCGCAAGGCAGGGCCTGAATCTCGGGCAGATTTCAGAACCGCTTTACAACAACATTATCTGGGTAATACTGATTTCAATGGTTGCCACACCATACTTAATGGGCTCTTCGGACAGGATTGCAAATTTTTTCCACAAGGCATTCAAAATAAAGGAAAACACAAGAAGCTTTTTTGAAAGAAAACTGAAATTATGGAGCCTGCCGGAGCCAAGGCTGATAAAAGACCACATAATAATTGCAGGCGGCGGGGTTTTCGGAAGCGCAATTGCAGAATCCCTGAAAAACTCGGCGCAAATAATTGTTGTAGACCATGATCCTGAGGCATTGAAGCGCCTTTCTTCAAAAGGAATCACTGCTGTTTTTGCTTCAAGGGCAAATTCGGAAATCTGGGAAAAGCTCTCGATTGAAAGCGCAAAGGCATTTGTGGTAACAGTTCCTGAATCCTCTTTTGCATTAAAGCTTGTCCGGAAAGTGAAAAAAACAAATCCAAAAACAGTTGTTTTCGTAAGGGCGCATTATTACAGGGACGCGCTTGACTTCTACAATGCAAAGGCTGATTTTGTCGTCATGCCGGCAGTGCTTGGAAGCAACACCTGCCTGGAAGCAATAGAATCCTTCTTAGAAACAGGAAAAATGCCCCAGGTTTCATTCCAGGATGAATTCATGCGCGTGCTCAAAGAAAAAGCAGAAGAAGAAACTGGAAAAAAACAAGCCTAAATTTTTCTTCCAACTGCTGAAGCAACTTTTTTCAGTTTCTGCATTAAATCCTCAAATTCTGAAAAATTCAATTGCTGCGAGGAATCGCTCAATGCTTTTTCAGGAGAAGGATGAGCTTCGATTAGCAAGCCGTCTGCTCCTGCCGCAATTGCAGCCATTGCAAGAGCGGGAACAAGCCCTCTTTTTCCAGCAGCATGGCTCGGGTCAACAACAATAGGAAAATCGCAGAGTTTTTTCAAAACAGGAATCAGGCCCAGGTCAAGAGTGAACCTTGTTTCCGTCTCAAAACTCCTTATTCCGCGCAGGCAGAGAATCGCCTTTTCAGGCGGAAGATAACCTGCTGCTGAAACAAATTCCTTTGCAGTGCTCCCCAGGCCGTTCTTTAATATAACGGGCTTTCCTGTTTTTCCAAGCCGCTTCAATAATTCAAAATTCTGCGAAGACCTTGCACCGACCTGAAAACAATCAACTGCATCCTGAAGAACAAAAATCTGCGATGAATCCATTAATTCTGAAACAATCGGCAGGCCGGATTCTTTTTTTGCCTTCAGCAAAAAACCAATTCCTTTTTCCCCAAGCCCCTGAAAGGCGCCCGGAGAGGACCTCGGCTTGAAAACGCTTCCGCGCAGAACACCCGCGCCTGCCTTTTTCACTGCACGCGCAGTCGAAAGCAGCTGCTCCTCCGATTCCACTGAACACGGGCCTGCAATGACAACAATTTCCTTTCCGCCGATTGGAACACTGCCGATTTTAACAACTGCCAAAAGAACCACCCCTACGTCTCATTGCGCCTTATTCTGCGCATTTTCCTGCGCTGCAAATATCTCAAAGCCTTCGAGCCATTGCCGCTGTTTCCATTTGCAGGCCGCCTTGATTTTAAGTTTCCTCTTCTGCCTGAAATCATTTTCAAATCACTTCCTTTGACAAAAATTTCACTAAAATTAACTATCCTGTTGTTTTTAACCTTGATTCCTTCGCTTTCAAGCAGCCTGCGCTTTTCCGCAGGCCCTTTTGCATAACCGCCCAGCCTGCCGCATTTTCCCACAACACGATGGCAGGGAACTTCCGGCGCATGCGGATTTTTGTTGCAGGCATTTCCCACAGCGCGCGCCGCATAAGGGCTGCCGAGCGCTGTTGCAATCTCCCCGTAAGTGGAAACCTTTCCGCGCGGAATTCTTGGCAGAATGCCCAGGGCCTTTTCAGAAAAACTTTGAGGCATACAAAAACAATTATGCAAAAAGGTTTTATTGCCATTTCTGCAGTGCAATTCTCAGTTCGGAGTGCATTGCCGCTGCCTCGCGCAAAGAAAGCCCCTTCAATGATGCCTCAATTGCCTGCCTGGCAGCAATAGCGCCCTTTACAGTGCCTTCCGGATGGCCGTGAATTCCCCCGCCCATCTGGATTACAATGTCGTTTCCAAGCGCATTTATCAAAAGCGGGACTTTCGCGGGATGCAGGCCCCCTGAACAGACAGCAAGCATCGGCTTTATGCCAAGCCAGTTTTCGGAAAGCATATGCGCGCCGAAATCCTTATGGACAATTTTGTGCTCGATTTCTTCGCCGATTTTTTTCACTTCAAAGCGCCTGCCTTCCATTTTTCCGAAAATAGCCCCTATATGCAGCTGGTCCAATCCCGCCAGCCTGCAGAGCTTTGCAAGAACAAGCATGCTGATTCCGTGCCTTGGATTGCGCGTGAAAGCGGCGTGGCCTGCGCGATGCGCATGCAGAATTAACCCGAGATTTTCATCCCTCAAAGACTGCAAGGCAGACCATCCAATTGAAACAATGTCAACCATTGCATATTCATTGCCCTGCTTTTTCAGGAATTTTGCCCTTCGGACCATTTCCTTGTAAGGAGCGGAAATGTTTGCCAGGTAAGCCTTTCTTTCGCCTGTGAGCCTTTCCGCTCTGCCCCTCATTGCAAGTGTTGCCTTTACCCGCCTTTCAAAATTGTTAAAAGCCATGCTTGAAAGGTTTTCATCGTCCTTTACAAGGTCGCAGCCGCCGATCCAGGCATCAAATGCAACTTCGGCATGCTCTTCCGGACTCAAACCGAGCTTCGGCTTTATTATTGTCCCGAGAAGAGGCCTGCGGCCGATATTGAGAATTTTCCTAATGCCCCCAATTCCGAATTTCGGGCCTTTGAAGGCACGGATGTACTCCGCCGGAAAATCAATGTCCTCAAGGCGCAGGTTTTTCACTTCTTTCATTCCAAAAACGTTTCCCGCAATGCTTGAAAGCAGCTGGGGAATGTTCCCGTTCTCAAACAAACGGATTGGATACGCGATTTTTGCTGTTCCGGAGGAAGGATTGAGGGAAAAAATCGTCGGCGCAAGCATTTCCGAAATGCCCGGCCTCATTGTTGAAATGCCAGTCCAGGTGCCGATGCTGGATTCGGAGGCAATTGCCTGTGCAGCCTCCGAAAAAGAAACCCCCCTTCCCTGTTCAAGAAGAAACTCGGCAACAAGGTCGGCATTGGAAGGGCTGTAAGACAAGTCAATATAACCCGAATAAGCCCTGTTCATTCAAACACCAAAACAATTAATTATAAAGTTGATTAAACTAATTAATAATAATTTGTATAAGGCGGAAAAATGATTGTCACTATTTCAGGAATGCATAGAAGCGGAAACCCGCTCCAGAAAAGCTTTTATAGGGAATTAACAGATTAATATTTGAAAGTGGTTTATTATGGCGACACCGGATTTTAATCAATACAATGCGTATGCAAATGCCGATTTGTCAAAGTATGCAGGAGAATGGATTGCATTGATTGGCAGCGCAGTTGTAGCTCACGGAAAAGATTTTAAGGAATTACTGGCAAGAGTAAAAAAAGAACATCCTGCGGAAACCCCTTTTATTGCAAAAATCCCTGCAAAAGAAATCCTGATTTGGTAACATATGTCCCTTTCTTTTTCTTACAGAAAAGAAATTTTTCACAATAAAACAAGATTTTTTCCAAAAATACCCATATTGCTGCAAAACAAGGGGCATGGAATACAAACATCTGCATTGCTTGACTCAGGCGCAACAGACATTTTTATTCCAAAAGAAATTGCTGAAGCGCTTGAATTGGAATTAAAAAACCCGGCGGAAGCAGAAAGCTGGTCTGGAAAATTCACTGTTTTTGAATCAAAAATCGGGATAGTTGTTGGAAAGGGCAGCCAAACATTAAGGCAAATTATGCCCTGCCTTGTGCCAAAAGAAAAAACAGAAAACGAAGAAGTTGTTTTTGGCAGAAGTTTTTTCAGGTTTTTTGAAATAACATTTGACGAGACAAACAAGACTACAAAACTAAAACAATCAATCAAAAAGGGCTTGAAATGATTGTCACTATTTCAGGAATGCCCGGCTCTGGAAAAAGCACTCTCGCAAAAGAGCTGGCAAAAAAATTCCACCTTAAACACTACTCTGCAGGAGATTTTATGCGCGAGATTGCAAAAGAGCGCGGAGTAAGCCTCCTGGAATTGGGAAAAATCGCAGAGCACGACAAGAGCATTGACAACGAGGTTGACAGAAGGACAATTGAGCTTGGAAAAACAAAAGACCATTTTGTAATAGATTCAAGGCTTGCCTGGCACTTTATCCCGAATTCGATTAGGATTTTTGTTGACATTTCAATGCAGGAGGCTGCGCGCCGCGTCTACAAAGACATGCGCAGGGACGAACAGGAAAACACTTCCATGAAACAGACACTGCAGAACATGAAAAAAAGGCAGGCATCGGAAAAAAAGCGTTACAAGGATTTGTACGGCGTCAATTACCTTGACAAAAAAAATTTTGACATAATAATAAACAGCACCCGCACTACAAAAAAACAGAAATTCGAAAAAACAGTGAAAGCAATCCAAAAAATTCTGAAATAGAAAAACAAAAAAATCAGGGGCTCTTGACTGCAAGCTGAATGTCTGCTGCGGTTATTGTTTTCCTGTGCGCATGCTTGCTGTATTCAGCTGCTTTTCTTGCTATTTTTATGCCATGCTCTTCAAGGACCTCTGCAAGCGCTCCAGCCGCTTCTTCTGAAACACGGCCTCCGCCTGCCTTCCTAATGATTCTGTCAACAGCCGCGAGAGGCAATTCAGACACAAAAATCCCTCCAAACAAAGCAATTCATCAAAAAACCAATTATAATAGATACTAATTCAAAATAAAACCTATATGGGCTTTTAAAGCTAAAAAAAGCCCTAAAAAAAGGCTTTTCCTGATTAAACAGCGGAAATTCAGTGTGTAAAAGATTAAAAGCAATCTCTCTCGAATCATTATTGATTGCAATGCCTGTTTTTATTGAGCACGAATTGTTAAAGGAAAATCTTGTTGAAAAAAGGCTTTTCCAGAAAAAGCTCGCGGAAAGGGTTTTGACAGCAGGCAATTCGCTTATTGT
>JAQTPU010000130.1 GCA_028712575.1 Candidatus Iainarchaeum sp. | reverse complement strand
GCTTTAGTACCTGCATTAATTTGTCAAAAACAGCGGAATCAGACGCGGAACCAAAAACAGCCAGTATATCGGCAGGCATGGTATTTACCTTTATGCATTGAATATTTAATTGTTATTGCAATTATAAATTATTTTTTTGGGTGGTTTCATGGAAAAATTTGCACTATTTTCTGTTTCAGACAAGACAGGCCTTATTGAAACAGCAAAGGCCGTTCATTCCGCCGGCTATGGTTTGATTGCAACAGGCGGAACTGCAAAGGCAATAAAAGAAGCCGGCCTGCCTGTTCAGGAAGTTTCGGATTTTACCGGCTTTCCAGAAATGCTGGGCGGAAGAGTAAAAACACTGCACCCAAAAATTCACGCAGGAATCCTGGCAAGAAGGCATCTTAAAGAGGACATGGAAAAAATAAAAGAAAAAAACTTTGGCCTGATTGATTTGGTTATAATAAATCTTTATCCTTTCAAGGAAACAATTTCAAAACCGCATTCACTGGAAGAGGCAATTGAAAACATTGACATTGGCGGCCCAACCACAATAAGGGCTGCGGCAAAAAACCACGAATCAGTAACAGTAATCGTCTCCCCTTCGCAATATCCCACATTATTGCAGGAACTCAAAGAGCATACTGCAACCGCCCTTGAATTCAGAAAAAAATGTGCTGCAAAAGCCTTTGAATATACGGCGTATTACGATTCAATTATCCGCGAATATTTGCATGAAAAATTCCTTTCAGAAGAAACTTTTCCCGAAAGGCTTTCTTTTGCATTTGAAAAACAGATGGACTGCAGATACGGCGAGAATCCGCACCAAAAAGCAGCTTTCTACAGGCACCCTCTCGAAAAAGGCATTTCAAGTGCAAAACAGCTTAACGGAAAAGAGCTTTCCTTCAACAACCTCTACGACACAGACGCAGTGCTTTCACTTCTTTCGGAATTTTCAGAGCCGACAGCAGTGATTGTAAAGCACAACAATCCCTGCGGAGCGGCCTGCTCTGAAAAAATCGGGCCGGCTTTCAAAAAGGCATTGGAATGCGACCCGCTTTCTGCTTTCGGCGGGGTAATTGCACTGAACCGCGAGTGCGATCTTGCAACTGCCGAACAGATTGTTTCTTTTTTCAACGAAATAGTAATTGCGCCTTCATATGGGGAAAGCGCGCTTGAAAAGCTCAAATCCAAAAAGAACCTGCGTGTCCTTGAGTTTTCTCCCGAAAAGGCTGGCGGGTTTGATTTTAAGAAAGTCGAAGGCGGGCTTTTAGTGCAGGAAAAAGACCTTTTTGACTTCAAGGAACAGGATTTGCAGTTTGTAACTGAAAAACGCCCCTCGGAACAGGAGCTTGGGGATTTGTTTTTTGCATGGAAAGTTGCAAAGCATGTAAAGAGCAATGCAATTGTGCTTGCAAAAGAAAAGGCAACTGTCGGCATTGGCGCAGGGCAGATGTCGCGCATTGATTCAGTTGAAATCGCAGTGAAAAAATCAGGAGAAAAACACAGGGGCAGTGTGCTTGCAAGCGACGGCTTTTTCCCCTTCAGGGACAATATTGACCTTGCTGCAAAAGCAGGAATTTCCGCAATAATCCAGCCCGGAGGCAGTGTTCAGGACAAGGAAGTAATAGCCGCGGCAAATGAACACGGAATCCCAATGATTGTAACTGGCGTAAGGCACTTCAAACACTAAGCCTTTTCTTTGAAAGAACGTTGTAAAAGCAAAGCTTTTACGACGCCTCACAAAGCTTTGCTTTGTAAGGAAGCCTTGGGAAAAGAAGGAAAATTGCTTTGCAATTTTCAAAAGCCCATTTTTTGAAAACAAAAATAACAAATCAACGCATTATTGTTTCCTGCCTTTCAGCACCTATGGAAACAATTGAAATTTTTACATTAAGCTCTTTTTCAATAAACTCAACATATGCCTGCGCGTTCTTGTCAAGCTCTTTGAAGGATTTTTCCTTTCCGCTGATTTTGAAGCCCTTGAATTTTTTGTAAACAGGCCTGCATTTTTCAAATTTTTCGCTGTCAGCGGGAAATTCTCTTATTTTTTTGCCGTCAAGTTCATGCTCAGTGCAGATTTTCAGCTCTTCAATGCCTGAAAGCACGTCTATTTTTGTAAGCGCTATTTCGTCAGTGCCGTTCCACCTGTTCGCAGTCCTCAATAAAACCAAATCCAGCCAGCCGACCCTGCGCGGCCTGCCTGTTGTTGTCCCGAATTCATTCCCGTTTTTTCTTATCAAATCTCCCAGAGAATCAGTCAATTCAGTTGCGAAAGCGCCCGAGCCGACTCTTGTGGTGTAAGCCTTTGCAACTCCTGTTACTTTTCCAATTGATTTTGGAGACAGCCCAATTCCTGTTGCAGTTCCTCCGGAAACAGGATGCGAGCTTGTGACAAAAGGATACGTTCCAAAGTCATTGTCCAAAAAAGTCCCCTGTGCGCCTTCAATCAAAACTTTTTTTCCTGAAACAATTGCATTGTGTGCATCCAGGGAAACATCGCCGGCATATTCTGCGAGCTTTTTGCCAG
>JAQTPU010000129.1 GCA_028712575.1 Candidatus Iainarchaeum sp. | reverse complement strand
GAAAGAAACAGGCGCAACAGTCGAAGTAATCCCGGAACTGGAGCTCGAGCTTTACACAATAAAAACAAGATTCCCCGCAATAAAATCCCAGATAATAAACGATTTCAGCAACAAAAGCCCTGGCAAAACAGTCATTTTGTGGGAAATTACAGGGCGGAACGTGCGCTTTTCAGCGAGAAGGCAGGACGGAAAGGTAAAGGTGAACGAACTGCTTGAAAACGCAATCGAAGGCATTCCGGATTCAAACGCGGGCGGGCATGCGCCGGCTGCGGCGGGCGGAGTGCCCAAAGAATTTTTTGAAAAATTCAAGGAACAGCTGATAAGGGAGCTTGAAAAAATTTACAAGAAGTGATTTTATGGGAAAAAGGATTTCCTGGGACGATTATTTCATGAAAATAGCGGAAATTGCATCGGAAAGGGCAACCTGCTTCAGGGGCAAAAAAGTCGGCGCTGCCCTCGTGGTTGAAAAACAGGTTATTTCAACAGGCTACAACGGGGCGCCCAAAGGCGTTAAAGACTGCCTGGAACTCGAAAAATGCATGAGGGCCGAAAAAAAACTCAAGAGCGGGGAAAGGCTTGAATACTGCATGGCAACGCATGCAGAGCAGAATGCAGTTGCACAGGCAGCCTATGCCGGAATCGCGACCAAAGGCGCAACACTCTACACAACGCACTTTCCGTGCGTGCTCTGCACAAAACTCCTGATAAATGCGGGCATAAGGGAAATTGTTTACAAGGAACTGGAAATAGACGGATTGAGCCCGAAAATGCTTGAAGAAGCGGAAATAAAAACAAGGAAAATCTGACAAAAAAATCCACAAGCAGCATTGTTAAAATTCAAGTATTCAGGGCTTCGCACTTGATGCCTTTCCTCGCACTGAAGTGAGAATCTGGCTTAATCTCGACATCCCGACACCTAAATGCTCTGCAATTTCTTTCTTGCCAAGCCCGCGCCTTGCCAGGTCCAGAAACTCTTTTTCCTGGGGAGTAAGATTCAAAACAACACTATCGCCAAGGCCTGAAAGACTTTTTTGCACAGGCCTTCTTTGGGCCGGTTCAAACTTTTCATCTGCAACTGAAGCGGGCCGCCTTTGGTTTCCAAGCCTTGTAAAAGGGCCTTGGCGCCTAAGCGCATCAACTACAAACCAGTTAAGGCGTGAATTGACAAATTTTTCCCAATTGGTTGAAATTTCCCTGAAATTTTTTCCCTTCGGCTCAAAAAATTTCACTTCAATAGCCAGGCGTTCCATGACAGCCGAATGCAGTTCTTCCGAAGAAAAATTCCCCCTCGGCGAAATGCGGATTTTTGGCAGAAAAATCCATGCATTGGTCAATAATTCCTGCCTTTTTTCTGGGCTTAAAGCATTCGGCTTTCTCCTGCGGCGAATCCCGCTTTTTATGGCCAAATCAGACCTGCTGACTGACCTTAAGCCAAGAACACGTATTATTTCCCACAACATGTTGCCGGATGGGACAGTATAAGCCCGGCGCCCAAGCACAGAATTCTTTTTTGCAGCTTCTTCAACAAGAATTTTGTGAATTTGCACCACAGGGTGCTGGTTTGCCAATTCCCTTATCCTTGCAACCGGCCAGAGTTTCGGGTGTTCCAAAAGAAACGCTGTTTTAGGATTTTTTTCAAATTTTTCAATCAGAGCCAATTTGGTTGCCAGCCCGTTCGGCCTGGACCTGTCAACAAGCATGAGGGCATTCTCCGAAATGCCTGTTCTTTTCGAAATTTTCCGAACCGAAGTCAAAGGCAAAAGCCCGATTTTTGCAATAATCCTTATCTGCCTCTCGTCAAGAGGTTTTTTCTTCGGCATGCTTGTTTTATAGGGCACTAAAAAGAATAAAAAACAATCTAAAATCAGAATTTGAACGGGCTGAAATCAGTCTTGTAATCAAAAACATCCATTCCTTCTTCGCGCTTCAAAAAGCCCACTACCTTGTAGGTTACAGGAGTTAGAATTACTTCAAGACCCACTTTGAAAACATAATTCGAGACAATAAGGGCAATGAAAAGTTCCGATGGAATCTCGCCAAAAAATGCAATTGAAACAAACAGGACAGTGTCAACAAGCTCCCCTGCAATTGTCGAGCCGATTGTTCTCATCCATAAAAATTTTCCCTTTGTCCAGAGCTTCATTTTTGCAAGGATAAAGGAATTTGTAAATTCCCCCGCAAAATACGCGATTATTGAGGCAAGCACTATTCTCGGGACAATTCCAAGAATCTTGTCATAAGCAGCCTGGTTTTCCCAGCCCAGAGCAGGCGGCAGCAGGCCCACAAGGAAAAAATACAGGGAAGCAAAAAGCATTGCGGCAAAACCTGCCCAGATAACCTTTCTCGAAAGCCTGTAGCCGTAAACTTCAGTGAAAATATCATTGAAAATATAGCTGAAGGGAAAGAGCAGTGTGCCTGCATCAAAAACAAAAATCCAGACAATCGCAATTTTTGCAGAAGCAATGTTTGAAATCAAAAGCACTGCCACAAAAGCAGCCATTATGAAAGGAAAAAACTTCAATTTCCCAA
>JAQTPU010000026.1 GCA_028712575.1 Candidatus Iainarchaeum sp. | reverse complement strand
GAAAACAATTTTTTGGCTTGGTGTGCCCTGTGCTTTCAAAACACCCTTATTCCAGATGCGCAAATTTGTGTTTTTGTCCTGGCCGGACTTGAATTTTACAACAGTGCCAGGCTCAATAGTCAACTGGCAGTTCTCCACATCAACATTGGAGTCGACATTCAAAAAATAAGTATTATCGCTTGTCCAGGTTACATTTGCATCTCCGCCATTGCAGACGCTTTTTGTTATTGTCTGCAGTGCGCCAAAAGCGCCAGGCAAAACAAAAATTGAGATTAGAAAAACTATAAGAATTCTTGGAGAATTCATTGTGAAATTAGAGACTTTCAGGTATTTATACATTTATTTGGCATGCGCCCATAAAATTAGGAATTAAATTCTGGTTTCTTCGATGTATTCTTCCTTGCATTTTTCAGAGCAGAAGTTCTGGAACCAGAGGTGAGTGCCCTCGTTTTCAAGCTGTTTTCCGCACTGCAGGCAGAATTTCTGCTTCTGGCCCGGCATAAGCTTCTTGCTGCTGTTGCTTTTCTTGATATATCTTTCCAAATCCATTTTTTGTTCCCCTGTTTTAGGAGTAAAATAAGGTTTTAATAAAGTATTATCTTGGGGATATTGCTTTAAAAAACAAACCCGGCAAATTCCACAATCGACGAAAAAACCCTTGTGGTTTTTGAGTTTTTTGGCATTTGTTTTTTCGGTTTTCGAACCAACATGTTTTTTATACTACTTTGGATTTAATATATTGCGTGGGTTGAATATCACCCCCGAATTCTGTACATAGAAGGCAAAAGGCAAAGGAGGAAAGTTAAACCTTAGTTCTTTAACTTTCCTCTTATTTCATTTAAGCTTTTTTTTGGGCAATATTTATTAATCCAAACTTACATTATCCTTGGTTATGGGTTTCCTTAAAATTTTTTCAGCTGGCCTTGGCGGCCTGGCAATGTGCGCCGGCTTTTTCGGACTGGCAATTTCCAGCGCCTTCAAAGGCACTTTCATCTCGCCCTTTGCAAGGATTGCTTTTTACGGGAACATTAAAATCGGCAAAAACTGCAGGATTTCTTCCGGCTGTGTTTTCCGCGTACCAAAAACCGCGCTTCTGGTTATCGGGGATGGCTGTGATTTCCGCGAATACTCGCAGGTAATCTGCCGGGAAGGGAAAACAACGGAATTCGGAAACAACTGCCTTGTCCAGCCTTTTGCATTTGTTTCAGACCAGGTTAAAATAGGCGAAAAATCAATCCTTGCCCCCCACTCTGTTGTTGTTGCAGCCAGGCACAATTTTGGCTCAATTTCCCTGCCTGTGCTTGAACAGGGCTCAAAAACCCTGCCCATAGAGATTGGCAGCAATGTCTGGATTGGAACTCATGCAATAATCCTCGGGCCTTCAAAAATAGGCTCTGATTCGATTATTGGGGCAGGGGCATTTGTAAAAGGGAACATTCCTGAAAAATCCGTTGTAAGGGGAGAAAGGAAAATCACAATCGAAAAAAGGCGCTGATTGCTTATCTGACAAATCTTTTCACGAAATTTCTCAGCCAATTTATCCTTATGCCTGTTTTTCTTTCAATTGCAGCAAGAACCTGCAGGTCTTCTTTTTCAAAGCAGCGCAATCCCAAAAACAGTAGTGCATAAATCGGAATAAAAACAAGCCCGGCAACAATGCCTGTTGCAATTCCTGTTTCCGCAGCCGCAATTATCAACCTGCCCATTATCGGCAGGATTCCTCCGAAAAAGCCAGCAGCGCCTGAAATTGCTGCATTTATTGCTGCCCGGCTCAAAGGGAGAGTTGCAAGGAAAAAAGAAATTCCCACTCCGACAAGGCCTGCAATTGCGGCTTTGAAATATGTTTTCGTAAACGGCTGGATTTTGAACATCCAGTACAATTCAATTATTCCAAGCGCCCCCCAGGTTGTGTAAGAAACTGCAGTTGAAATCGCCGCGCCTATGTATGCCTGGCCTGTTTTCATAAAAAGCGGAATGAGAATAATATTCAGTGCCACTGCAAGTATTCCCGCAATTGTTGCATTATAAAAACTAAGCTTTGTCCTGCCTGAAGCAATCAGCACCTGCTGTGCAGGGCCAGTCATTGCATAAAACAAATAGCCCAAAACGAGTATTGACATTGCAATTGCACTGTTTGCATAGGGCTTTCCAAACAGGAATACCTGGATTGGCTCCGAAAAAAGAACCATTATTGCAGCAAGGGGAAGCACAATTGAAAGAATCCAGCGCGCAAGCGTATTGTAAATTTTTTTGAATTCATGGAATTTGTTCAATGCAAAATAGCTTGTTGCAATAGGAACCCCGAGGACGACAAGTATTTCCAGCGGCATTAAGCCTATTTTTGCAGTATCCACTGCAGTTCCATAAACACCTGTGCTGTATGCGGGCGCAAAAAAACCCAGGAGAATCACGTCAAAAACAGTCAGCAGATAGGAAAATATTCCCATTAACAGCAAAGGCATTGAAAAGCCAAGCAATTCCCTGTCTACAAAAATTGTTTTTATTCCCGACCTTAACGAAAAAACCTTTTTTTCCAGGAAGAACCAGCCGAAAACAAGCGCGATTGCTTCCGAAAAAACCAATGCCAGAACAGCCCCCACCAGGGAAAGCCCGATTGAATAAAGCGCAATCAAAAGCCCCAGCTTGAAGACAATCTGGATTATTCTCCTGATATAAATCTTGTACTGGATTTTTTTGAAGCCGTCAGTTGCCATCATGAAATCCGAAGCTATTGTTGAAACAGGCACTGTAATCGCAAGTATTTTCAGGAGCAGCCCGAGCCCCGGCTTTGAAAAGAATGCGGTTGCAATCCAGTCGGACATAAAAAAAAGGGCAATCCCGACAACTATGGAGGATACTATATGTATCCTTAGCGTTGAAAGAATGCTTCCTTTTACCCTGCCGGCGTCTTTTTTTTCATTGTAAAAAGCGACAAACCTTGCAAGCGAATCCGCAATCCCCATGTTCGCGAACATTACAAACAGGCCGCTTACAGCAGTTGCAATAAAGAACAATCCGAGTTCCTCCGGCGCCAGTATCCTTGCAAGGAAAATATTGAAGAAGTAACCCAGGATTTTGCTTGCAAAAACCCCCATAGTCATCAGGGCTGCGCCTTTTACTATAAGATTCAAATCAGCCTGCATATAACCTGCTTTGTTGAAAGAGTTTTTTAAATTCAATTGGTTCAAAGGCAGAAGGGATTAAACCATTTTCAGGAGTGCAGGCAGAAGGCCCCAGAGCCTCGGGTTGCGCAGCATTTTTCCCATGAACCTGCTCGGATTGTCCATGTCGCCGTGGTCCTGCAAAAAATCCTCTATTCCCGCCTTTTTTGCATGGTAAAAAAAATCGTCTATCCTTGATTTTTCCGTATTGTTCAGGAAAGCCCTTATTTTCCAGTGCATTGCAAGCTCCCTGTTTATTTTTGCAAGCCTCTTGTTGTACTCGGAAAGGCTTTTCTTGTTTTTTACAAAATCCACGATTGTTTCACTGCAGGCATTTGCGGCATGCAGGCCCATTATTATCCCTCCGCCTGTTGTAGCCTTTGTATGGAAACCGGCATCCCCTACAAGCATAATCCTGCCGAATGTGAGGTTCTGCATCGGCTTTCCCACAGGAATCATTGCGCCGGCCCTGTCAAGGACATCCAGCACAAGGCCTTTTTTTTCAATGAATTTCTTGAGGTTTTCCGCAGGGTTTTCCTGCATTTTGTTTGCAATCCCTATCCTTGCAATACTGTTGTTTTCAGGAATAATCCATGCAAAAAAACCGCCTGCATTCTCGTCAAGGTAAACCTCCACAAGGTCAGGATTGAAAATTCCCTTTGCCCTCACCTGGAAGGCATGCATAAAATTTTCCTGCGGAACCTCCGGCGCAACCACATGCCTTACAATGGAAGTGACGCCGTCAGCTCCCACTACAAGGTCTGATTTTTGCAGTTCGCCGTGGCCGTTTGTCTCCAGGAAAAGCGAGTTTTTTCTTATGTCAATGAGCTTTGAATTGAGGCTTACGGGAATGTTTTCCCTCACAGCTTTTTTATAAAAAACCTGGTCGAATTTGTACCTGTCGACGACAAACGCAGTTGTTTCCTTTTTTCTTATTGTAAGCTCTGTCCCATTGGGCGAGAAAATCCTTGCGCCCTTTATTTCGTTTACAACAGATTCCTCAATGTTCAGGCCGAGCTCCCGGCAACCGGTTTTTGAAATCAGGCCCGCGCACTGCACGGGCTTTCCCACTTCCCTGTGCTCCTCTATTACGCTTACATCAAGCCCGTTCCTTTTCAAATTAAGTGCTGCCTGCAGTCCGACAGGCCCAGCCCCCACAATTGTTATCATGCCCATAAAACCAGAAAAATAAAAAACAAAAGAATTTATAAAACCAAGCCAATTATTTTCTTTTAGATGATTGAATCTGTCTTGTTTTTTGCAGTGCTTGCCCTGCTCCTGCCCGGAACAGGCTTTTTTTTGAGCCTTGCGTTTTTTCCCAAAAACAGGCTTGACTGGCTTGAAAGGATTGTTTTCAGCGCTGTTCTCGGCCTTGTTTTTCCAGCCCTTCTCCTGCTCCTGGAAAACCAGGTTTTTGGAATCCCCATAACCTTTGTGTCAGCGCTTTGCACTATTGTTGCCCTGCTTGCCGCAGGAATCGCGGCTTTTAAACTGCAGGCAAAAAAAGAGTAATTTGGCTTCGCTGATTCCAAAAAAATTTAAAAAAAATAAACAGGCTTCCTTGTGGAAACTGGGTTTTTTTGCCTTAAAAAAAAGGATTTAAGGGCCGTTATAGCCCCATTTCCCTTTTTTCTGTTCGTCTTTTTTTTCTGATGAAGTCTTTTTCCATTTGTCCAAAAAGCCCATTGTTCCACCACCATTATAACCTAAATTATTGTAACTGCCGTATGAATACTGTGATTTATTGTTATAAACAACCAATGCAACTGCAATTATTGCCACTATTACGATTATTATTCCCAGAAGGCCTGCATTTTCCCCGAGCCCTGCAAAGGAAAAAAATCCTGCTGCCCCGGCATTTTCATTCCCGGAATTCAGAAGCGCCACTTCGGTGCTTTTATTCAGGATTATCGGCGGGGCAACAAAAAGGTCCATTGGCTTTGATTCAAGCATCTTGTCAGCCTCTTCTTTTGTCAGGCCCTGTTTCAGTGAATAACTGATTGTCTTTGTTTCGCCCGCTTTTAGTGCTGCAGTGAACTCTATTTTCGGGTCTGCCTCTATTACTGCCATTGGTTCTCCGGAAACCAGGAGGTCTGCGCTCTGTGCGAACTCTTTCGGGACGATTTCAATTATTTTCAGTTCCCTGTCCTCCGAACTGGAATTTTCAAGAATTATTGCAACTGTCGCAAGGTATTTTTTTGCGCCGTTTTCATTCACTTCCTGTATCCTGAATTCCCTTTTGACATTGCATGTGCTCATCAGTGAAACGCACTCGTTCACTGCAGCCTCGTCAAAGCCAAGCCCGCTTAGGATAATGTTTGCCTTTTCAACTGCAAACAAATATTCCTGCGAAGAGCCGTACGGGTTGACTGAAAGGGACTCTTTTATGCCTGAAAATTTTTCCGCTGCAAGAACTGCCTTTTCCTTTGCTTCGGAATAATTTTTTTTCTGGTAGCTGCTGCGCGCATTAACCAAAAAGCCCTCTGCAGTCGCCTTGTCGGAAACAATGCTGTCCCCCAAAACAATGCCCTGTAATTCAAGGCCCTGCAAAAGCTCTTCAAGGACTGTTTTTTGGTATTCCGCATCTGCAATTGCCGCTGAAGAGTCTTCTTTTTGCCTTTCCGCAAGCGCTGCGGAATTGTCTATTTTGAACGCCCTTGAAACCCATGCGCTGCCGTTATTGCGCGGATTCCCCTTGTCTTTCGCCATTGCCTTTATCGTGTATTCCTTTCCGTTTTCAAGGTCCCAGGTAAACCACTTCAACTGCCAGGCTCCGTTAAAACCGCCGCCGCTTGCAGGCATTGTAACAGTGACATAATTCTTGTCAGGCAGTTCAAATATGACAGAACCAACGCCCGTGTCATTGTCAGAAGCATTCACTTCAAGTTCAACAACCCCGGAAACAGAGGCATTCGCATTCGGCTTGCTCCAGGAAATGCCCGGATTCACAGTGTCGTTTTGATTTGGAGGGATATATGTGTTGTCGCTGGAATACTGGGGCGTTGCATATGCCAATGTGCTTAATCCCGATTCATTGCCGGCAGAATCAATTGAGCTTATCTGGAACCAGTACTGCGTGCCATTGCTCAAATCGGTTATATTGTATGAACTCGTGGAATTTGAAACAGTAGTGTAAACACCGCCGTTTTTATAAATCCTGTAATATTGGATGCCTGAACTGTATCCGTTGGAAGCATTATCTGAAACAGTGCTCCAGGTCACTGTTACCTGTGCATTGCCGATTAGTACTGTTGGCGTAGCAGGAACTGCAGGCACTGTATTGTCAAAGTTTATTGATGCCTGTATTGCATATGCTGAAGACCAGTTTCCTGCATTATCTTTTACGCGCACCCAGATGTTTTTCGGGCCGTTTGAAGAACTGCAGTTTGTGTTTGTCGTGATATTGAAGCCGCTGTAATTGCCGGAAGTGTATCCTGCGTCTCCTGTCCAATCAGAACCATTCCCTGTGCACGAAAACTGCATTGTGTTCAAGCCGGAGCCCGAATCTGATGCGCTTATGTTAAATGTTGGAGTTGTCTGGTTTGTCCAATTGCTTCCGAGAGCCGAAGTAAAAGAGGATATTGCCGGTGCAATTGTGTCCTGGACAGTCACTGTGAATGTTGTCTGTGTTGCAGGGTTCCCAGCTGCGTCAGCTACGTTGCATGTTACTGTTGTATTGCCCAGTGGGAATGTGCTTCCCGATGCAGGTGAGCAGATTACTGTGCCTATTCCGCCAGCATTGTCTGTTGCCGTTGGATTTGTATAAGTTGCAACTGCGCCTGCAGAGCTTGTTGCGTTAATAATTATATTGGCTGGAGTTCCTGTGAGAACAGGTGCTGTCTTGTCGAATGCCACAGAACTTGTATCTGTGACTGCTGTGACTTGTGTTCCGGCATTTCCCGCAGTGTCGCTGAAGTTTATAATAAAGGCTATTGTTCCTTCTGCCTCTGCGCTTGTCATTATAAATTTTGAAGTATAAGAATTGCCTGATGTCAAGGCAACTGTTGCTGTTTGGCCGTCAATTGTGCCTGTTGGCAGTGCCTGAAGAGCTTCGCTTCCCGTGAATGTAACTGTAATTGTGTCGCCTGCTTTTGCAAGAGAGGCATTTGCATTGTTTGAAGAAATTGAAACAGAAGTTAAAACAGGCTGTATTCCGTCTGTCGGAGTTATTGGTCCAGCCGTGCTTAAAGTGTTGTCTCCAATGCCAAAACTGTCGCTTACCTCCCCAATCAGGCTTACTGCCGGTGTTGCATCTGTTGCTATCGGGGTTCCAAGGGTTAATGTTACAGTATTTCCTGTTGCAGTTGCATTGGTTATTGTGTTGCCGGCAACTTCAAAATCCCCTGTGCTGATACTGGCTGCATCAAGAGTATTGTTAAAAGTCACGTCAATTGCCGTGGTTGTTTTTGTTTTTGCAGAGTCCATTGTTAATGTAGCCGCCGCAAATGTGTTTGTGCTTATCAGAATCAGGAATATTATTGTTGTTAAAAATAGAGTTTTTTTGTTTGTTTTTTTGTTCAATTTTTCACCCCAAATTGTGATTGTTCTGAAGCCTTTTGCATGGCAAACGGCTTTTGTTGCCGGCAATTGATAATGAAAATCGCTTTGAGCAAAGCAATTTGAAATTAATAAACAATTTTTTTTCTGTTATTATTAGGGGATATGTTTTTTAAATACTTTCCGCTGGTTTTTGGTTTTGTACTGGTTTTTTGTTTGCTTTTTTGAAAAAGGGTGTGCGGAAAATTTTGTTTCCGAATCTGGCTCAAAGTAATGTTTATATTTGCGATTGTCATTTTATATATTGCAAAAACAGGGTGCGTGGAATGAAATTCAAATTGGCTGCTTTTTTGTTTTTTCTTTTGTTTGTAGGCGGGGTTTTTGCCGCCTGCGGGAACGGTGTCTGCGAGTCTGGCGAGAACCAGTGCTCTTGTTCCCAGGACTGTGGAACCTGTTCCGGCCAGTACGGGAATGAGCCCTGCAAGGAGCTTGCCTGTGTAAGCGGTGTCTGCAAAATTGTGCAGAAAACGAACTGTTGCGGAAACGCTACCTGTGAAGCCGGCGAGACTTATAATGTCTGCCCTGCCGACTGCACTCCTAAAAGCATTGATATCACTGTGTTTGTTCCTGCGGAGAATGATTATTTTTTGTTCGGCGAGCGTGTCAATGTCCTTGTGGGGATAATGGCTGACAAGGCCTCAAAGGTTATCGGTGCTGATGCTAGTTTCACTTTCAGGGGAAAGACTTATCCGATTCTGAATGACGGCAAGCACGGGGACAGCACTGCTTTTGATGCAATTTACGGGGCTTTTGTTCCGGTAACAAAGGAGATGCTTGGTTCTAACCCGCTTGCTTTTACAGCTGTTTTCAGGGGCGTGACTGGCAAGGCGTCTGCAAGCCTTGTTGTCAGGCCGGATTTGAATGTCGGCATGGATGTGCCTTCAACTGTTTTTTTGGGCGATGTCCTGAACCTTAGGGGCACTGTGACTGCAAAAAAGATTCCTGTTGCGATTCCCCTTGATGCCAACATTGTTTTTCAGGGCAAGAGTGTTTTTGATTTGGCAGTGAATTCCGACGGAAATTCAGGCGCATTCAAAATTGTTTATCCGATTTCCCTGCTTAACAAGCTTGGCGTTTACACTGTCATTGTAAGCGGGATTGACGGCAACGGGAACAGGGCGTATTTTGAAAAATCCTTTGAGGTCAAGGAAAAGGTTTTTGTTGAAAAGCTTTCCATAAAAATCGAGCCCCTGCAGAAACAGTCTTTTGTAAGGGGGGAAGAGGTTCCGCTTGTCCTGGCAATGGTTGATGATGCCGGTGCGGCTGTTGAAAAAGCAGAGGTTTTTGTCGAGGCGTTCGGCGAAAAAACGCAGTTTTTTGAGTTTGAGCCCGGAAAGTATTCTGCGGCAATTACGATTCCCGTTGCTGCTGCGGAAGGCGAAAACATGTTTGTTATTTATGCCGCCAAAAAAGAGGGTTCAGTGGTTGTTGCGGAAACATCGGGTTACGGGACTTTTTTGGTTGAAAAAACAATGCCTCTTATTGAGGCAAGGTCGCCTAAGGATGACACATTTAAGATAGGGGAAACTGTTTCATTCGACATTCTGGCTTCCTATCCTGACGGGTCGAAGGTTGTCGAGGCAAGGGCGTTTGTGCTGATAGGCGCAAGGGAAATTCCCCTTAGCCAGACAGAACCCGGGCATTTTGTCGGAAGCTATGTTTTTACGGAGGAGGATTCCGGGGACCAGTTTGTTTCAATAAAGGTCGCGGATTTTTATGGCAATGTTGTTTCCCAGGAAAAGAAAATCAGCGTTTCCGGTGAAAGCTTTTTTTATGTCCTTGCAAAAAATGCCTTAATCCTGGTGGTTGCTTTTGTAATTGCGGCCCTGGTGATTTTCTTTTCCCTCGGCGCAGTCCTTGGAAGGATTTCAATTGTTTCAAGGGAAAAGGCGGTTGCGAACGCACAGGCAAAAATAAGGGAGCTTCAGACGAATTATTTCAAGAAAAGCCTGATTACAAGGGAACAGTATGAGTCTGAAATGCAGAGGCTGGGCGACAGGTTAAGGAAACTGAAAGGTGAGGGATAATGCGGAAATTTTTCCTGCTTGTTTTTTTTTCAGTTGTTTTGCTGGTTTTTTCATTGAGCGCGGCAGCGCTTTCAATGGAGAGCCAGAAAAAAGAGTTTGTTTTGGGGGACAGCATTGTTTTTTCAGGAAACTGTTCGGGCAGTTCCGTGAGTGCAAGGGTTTCAATTGATGACAAAACCCTTTTTTCCATGAATGTG
>JAQTPU010000025.1 GCA_028712575.1 Candidatus Iainarchaeum sp. | reverse complement strand
ACCCTTTACCGCAATATTAATCGGAAAGTGGCTGTAAACAACCCTCAAGTGATACTCGAATTCCTTTTCAGTCCCCTTCACCAGATTCCCGATATGCTTTTCAAAGCTCCGCAGGCAGGCATAATCCGTTTTTTTCTTGGAAGCGATTTCCAGGACAACAGAATTCCCCTCAACGCGCACTTTAAGCCTTCTTGAAGGGATTTTTTTCCTCAACTCAGCCTTCGCTCCCTTTATCTTCAGCCATTCCCCTTCAAGAGAGGCATGGCATCCGGCAGGGAGCGCAATTTTTTCAACAAAATTTTCCGAAACCATAAAAACCACTAGTTAATAAACAAAAGCAAGCAGCCTTCCGCCCAGGCCCGCCTTTTTCGCATCCCTATGAGTTACAACGCCATTGACAGTGCTCACAACCAATATTCCAACGTCCTTTGCGGGCAGATACCTCTTTTCATATTTTTCAAATTCATTCTTCCTCACAGCATAACGCGGCTTTATTGCCCTGCAGTTGTTTATCTTCCCAGTAAGCTCAATCCTGAAAATCCCGCTTCTTCCGTCATCAACAAATTCAAAAGTGCTGATATAACCCTGCTTCTGCAGCACCTTGAGGATTTCCCCAAGCAATTTCGAGGCCGGCTTGAAAAAGCACTCCCCCTTTGAAGCCATGTCAGAATTCTTCATGTGCGCAAAAGCATCCGCAACCGGGTCAACCAAAACCATTTCAACACCTTTTCAAATCTCCATTCTTAATCAAATTTTTTGAATCCCATTTTTTCTGCAATGTCCTTGAAGCACCGCCTGCAAACATACAAATTATACTTCCTTATGAGGCCGGCATTTCCCCTGCAGACCCTGCACCTGCGTTTTTTCTTTGCCTGCATCAATTTTGAAAGCTCTTTTTTCATAATGCTTCAACTCCAAAAAAATTATACAATTTCAACTCCAAACTGTCTCCTTACAAAATCAACCGCATTCTCCCTGAGAATCAAGTGCCTTTTCCCAACCCTCGAGGTTTTTATTTTCCTGGTTTTTATCCTGAAACCCGGCCTTTTCAAAGTGACAAGCACATCAAAGCCCCGTATCCCAAGCGAAGGGTCGTATTTTATTCCCGGCAGGTCAATATGCTCCTTTATTCCGAAGCCAAAACAGCCCCTGTTGTCAAAAGAACTTTTCTTCAGCTGGTTTTCCTTTGCAGCAAGAGCCCTTTTTAAAAACTCAACCGCCTTTTCCCCGCGCATGGTTACCTTCAAACCAATAGGCAGGCCCGGCCTGATATCCCACTTCGGCTGCTTAACCTTGCAGAGAGTCTGCTTTGCATTGCAACCAGTGACCTTTTCTATGACCTGCTTGGCTTTCTTTAATTCCTCGGGCGCATTGCCTATTCCCATGTTTACAGTCACCTTCTCTACGGAGATTCTCTGCATAAAATTATCTTCAGCCATCTTTCACCACGCTATTTCAAAGCTCAATTTCAATATTCTTTTTTCCAACAATAAAAACGTTCCCCGCAACTGTCTGGAACGGCTCGCCTTCCTTCGGCTTCAGCATTACCAGCTTTCCCCTTTTCATTGTGCCTTCAAGAATATTCTCTATCTCGGCAATTCCCCCGATTCTTTCCCCCCTGAAAACAAAACCCGTGTTTCCCTTTTCAAAAGAAAAAGTTTCAAGAATCTTCTGTGCAGGCAGGCTTATTTTCAAAGTATCCCCGACGGAAATTTTTTCCTTTGCATCAATGCCGAAAATTCTCCCGTCATTCGTGCCCAGCTGTATCCTTTTGCCCTTTACAATCTTTTTTCCGCTTACCTTCACAAGCTTGAAGCCGGAGCTTTTTGCAGGAATTTCCTTCAGGACAAACCTCGCTTTCCCGTCAAGCAGGACCCTGAACTGCTTTTTCAAGTCGGCAAGCGCGATAACATCAAACAAGCCCACGGGAAATTTTTTTTCCGTCCTTATTACACCGTCAACGGACACAGTCCTCTTGTTCAGGATTAATTTCACTTCCCGCAGGTTCCTTGCAATTTTTAAAATATCCCTCAAAACAACCCCCAATGCAACGCTGTCCCCGCCAGAGTGCGGGCCGGGATTTGCCTTTACTATCCAGACATTTTCCTTCCTATGGACATGAACAGACTTGTTAATGCTGATTCTTTTCTGCGCCTTGCTGTTCCCGTGTCTTGCCATTTATTCACCTTCTTTTTTTGCAACTTTTGACTTTTCTTTCCTGTTTTTTGCCAGGCGCCTTTCATCCGCAGCAATGTCCAGAACAAGGACCTTTGAAGCAGGCACTCCGACAGGAATTTCAGTCCCGTCAGATTTTTTCCTGGTGATTTTTTCAATAAAAACAATCCCTTTCTTGTAATTCACGCCCGTAATTTTTCCTTCCTTGCCCCTGTTTTTTCCGCGCAGCACTTTTACAGTGTCCCCTTTTCTCAACGAAAGCCCGCGCTTTCCCATTTTTTTCCTCAATTCCCTGCGCAAATGCCCGGCAAGCGAATTCCTTTTCTCATTAAGGGCCCTTTCAAAAAAATGCTTTCTCTGCTTCCTCGGCTTGCTTGATTCAATCTTCATAAAAACCATTTTCCAAAATTCAAATTACTGCGCTTGCCAATCCCGCCACTTTTGGCCAGCGCTCACCGACTTCCTTTGCAACCACGCCCTTTATTTCGGACGCTTTTGGAACGCCTTTCTCATCAACCAGAACAACCGCATTGTCCTCAAAGCAAACCCTCAACCCGTTTGCCCTTCTGTAAGGCATTCTCACTCTTACAAGAACAGCCCTTTCAACCTTTTTTCTGATTTCCGGCTTTCCCTTTTTTACGACAACATTAATCATGTCTGCAATTCCGCACTTAGGCTTCATTCTCTTCCTTGTCTTATGGCCGATAACGGAAATTATCTGGACCTCTTTTGCCCCGGAATTGTCTGCACAGACGCACCTGCTCATCTGGCTTAATCCCTTTGAAACATGCGCTCCGATTGCCTTCACTTTTTCACCTTTTTATGTTTCGCGTCCTTTCCCTTTTCAGAATGCTTCTTCTCAACACGCGGTTTTTCCTCATGCACAGCATGCCGTTTTTCCTGCTTTTCAGGCTCTTTTGCCCCTTCAGACTGCCTTTCCGAAACCATTGTTTCCTCAAAAGCCCTTTTTTCAATTTTCAAAACCACAAAGCATTTTGTCTTGCTCAACTTCCGTGTCTCGCCGATTATAACAACATCGCCCTCTTTTGCGGCAATGCAGTCCGGATTGTGCGCATAAACCCTTGACTTCGTCTTTTTATACCGCTCATATTTCGGCACATACTTCACAAGAATTCTTTCAACGCTTACTGTTTTGGGGGCCTTTGCGCTCTTTACAGTGCCAGTCAAGACGTTTCCCCTAACTTTCAAATGCCCGTGCTGCGGGCACTTCGGATCATTGCACTGCATTTTTTTTCCTCCAAAAATTTTTAACCCTGTCTTCAGGCCTGTCAATTATTCTCAAACCCTGGACAATCGCTTTTTCTTCTCCGATTTCAAATTCAAAAACACACTCTTTCTTCGGAAGCTGTTTGATGCCCTGCTTTGTCTCAAAAACAAGGAGGTTTTTTGTCTCATCGACAATCTTCCCCGCAATTCCCGACTTGTTTTTGTCGCTGCTCTGCAAAACCCTTGCATTCAGGCCCAAAAATTCATGGGCAAAAATGTTTTCCCTTGAAATGCAATAGTTTTTACCTTCCAGCATCAATCAACTCCTCCTTGAAACCCTGTTTCAGCAAAATTTCCTTCGCCTTCTTGACATGCTTGCCCTGCAGGATTATTTCATTTCCTTTGACTGTGCCGCCGCAGGCAAGATGCGTTTTGAGTTCCTTTGTCAGCGCTTCAATGTCAACATCATCCCCCAGGCCGCGGATAGTGGTTATAACCTTGCCGAACCGCCTCGGAATTTCCATTATTTTTATTTTCTGGCTCTCCCTTGCAATGTCCTGGCATACGCAAAGGTTTTTCGGCAAGCCGCATTTGTTGCAGATATCGTCCATTGTTGTTTATTCACCTCGTTTTTTTAATTCTTTTTTCTGAACCTTCTTAATTTTTTTAAGCTTATTTCCGGCTTCGTTTTTTTGCGCCGGAACTTCCTTTTTCCCGTCCGCCTTTTTTTCAGCAGGCTTTTCGCCGGCCTTTTTCTTCTCCGCAATTATTGTCAAAAGCCTGGCAATGTCCCTTCTCAACGACCGTATCCTGCCCGGATTTTCAGGCTTTGTTCCGGAAGCAAGAACAGCCCTTTCCTTTGCAAGCTCTGCCTTAAAGGAAACAACTTTTTCCTGCGCTTCATTCATGGCCATTGCCCTCGCTTCAGATGCCTTCATAAAACCACGCAATTATTCCCCGGCCTTTTTTTCCTTTTTAGGCTTCTTTGCGTCTTTTTCCTTTTCCGGAATCTTTTTTTCCACGCCTGCCTTTTCCTTTGCCTTTTTTGCAGTCCTTTTCTTTGAAGTCTTTGAAACAGGCTTTGCAGATTCCACAGAAGCTTCTTCCGCTGTTTTTTCCCCTGCAATTTCCTTTGCCACGGCTTCAATTTCCTCCGGCGTAACCACAATTTCCCGCTTTCCCTCGGAAACAAGCAAAGCCTCCGCAGCGCCTGCCTGCTTTGCAATTAATTTCTTAATATCCGCCTTGTCAGGGAACTCAACGCCGGGATGGATTATCCGGAGCTTTATCCCGATTGCACCCGGCTTTGGATACGCGGTTGCCTTTGCAAAATCAACAAGATTAACCTGGTTTCCGACCTTTTTCATATAACCCTGTGCAATCCTCACCCTTCTTTTTCTTCCGCCTTTTCCCGCAAGCTTCCCCGAAAGAACCAATTCCGCTCCCTGCGCGCCCGCATTCATTATGTCCTGCATTCCCCTGAACGCAATGCTTCTCCAGCTGTATCCACGTTCAAGCAGGGAAACAATCTTGTCGACATTCGCCTTTGCATCAAGTTCCGGATGCTTTATTTCCTGAATCTCAATCTGCGGATTCTCAATTCCAAACTTTTTCCCTATCTCTTCAGTAAGCTGGTTGATTGTTGTCCCGCCTTTTCCGATTGCAAGGCCCGGCCTTACAACATGCAGGACAATCCTTGTAACGAGCGGAGTCTTCACAATTTCCAGATGAGTGAAGCCGGCAGCCTCAAGCTGTGACTTCACATAATTATGCAATTCAATTTTCTTCATGCTCTGCTCGATAAAAAACCTTTCAATCATGCTATCTCCCTGACAACAATTTCAATATGCGCAGATTTCCTCTTCCAGCCCTTTCCCGCAATTTTTCCCTTTGGCTGGTGTGCGAACCTTCTGAAACCCTGCGATGCAAATGCATGCACTATCAGGAGGTTTTCAGTGCCCAGCCCTTTAAAGTCAGCATTCGCCTTCACGCTGTTCAGCAGGCCCAAAAATGCCTTGGAAACTTTTTGGGGATACCTGCCGGCCTTTACCCCGCTTCTGCTTTCCCCCTTCCTGTGGGGAACCTTTCCGTGGTATTTTACAAGCGGAAGGAATTCTTTTTTATCCAGGATGTTCTGCAGGAATTTTTCAGCGCGCTCAAGCCGCTTCCCCTTAATTTCGCGGCAGATCTCGTTCGCGTACTTCAGGGAGACTCTCTGGTTTGAGGCAAAAGCCCTCGCCGTGTCCTTTCCCTGCAAATCAACCTGATAATCCCTTTTTGTCATTTCAAGCACCTTTAATTTCAGCCTCTCGCTGTTATTGCAGTCGAGGATTTTGTTGCCCCTATTCCCGCCTTCCCGTGTATCAGCCTTTTTCTTGTAAGCGCAAATTCCCCGAGGTAATGCCCCAGCATTTCCGGCTTTACCTCGACTGTTTCAAAGGAATTTCCCTTATGGACTGCAATTTTCAATCCAATCATTTTCGGGACAACAATAGCATCCCTCAAGTGCGTCCTTACGGGCTTTGGTTCCCTGCCTTTCCCTTTTTCAGCGAGAGCCCTGTCAAGCGCCTTGTCGAGAGTTTTGTCAAAGCCCCTCAAAAGGGTTCTTCTCGCCCTCGAATTCACAAGCCTTGAAAATTCCTGCACTGAAAGCCCCTTCAATTCCTCGACAGTCTTTCCCTGAAAATTAAAAACCTTCGCCATGTCTTCACCAGTAAATTTAATTCTTTTTTATCCTTCCAGTCCTCTTTGATGCGATTGCACCAACCTTTCTTCCGGGCGGGGCATTTCTTGATGTTGACTTTGATTTTCCCGCATGATGTGCAGCTCCGCCGAACGGATGATCCAAAACATTCATTTTCACTCCACGTACAGTCGGGAACCATTTTTTTCTCGCCTTTGCCTTGTGATAAGCAGTTCCCGCCTTTATCATGGGCTTGTCAGTTCTTCCCCCGCCTGCAGCGCAGCCGATTGTGGCCCTGCAGTCCAGGGAAACCTGTTTTACCTTTCCTGAAGGCATTTTTACAAACGCATATCCATTGTCTTTCGAAACAATCAATGCGTATAAGCCTGTGCCTTTTACAAGAACCCCGCCATCGCCTGAAATATGCTCGATATTAAAAATCGGGCATCCTTCGGGAATGCTTTCAAGCTGCATAGCATTTCCAATGTTCAATTCCGCCTTTTTCCCGATTTCAATTCTCTGGCCAATGCCTATTCCTTCCGCAGCAACCATATAACTGTGCAGGTTATTCTGAAGCAAAACATCGGCAAGAACATTCATTCTGCCGGAATCCTTAAACAATGAAATTACCTGCCCGGTAAGCTTTTCTTCCTTCTGCTCTTCTGAAAGCCGCGGATACCTTGCCTTTACCCCGTCCTTTCTTGCTAAAAAAGTGTGGCCGCCTTTTCCCCTTCTCTGCTGTATCAGCCGCCTTCCCATTTTACCACCGGTTTACAATACTCCAAGTTTTGTTGCAAGCTCATCTGCCTTGAATTTCTTGTTGATTTTTACAATTGCCTTTTTTCTTCCCTTAAGGTCATTAAGTGTTTTTACAGAATCAACCTTTACATTGTAAAGCATTTCAACAGCCTTTTTTACATCGCTTTTATTCGCAGTCTTTTCCACGACAAAACAAATCTTGTTTTCAGATTCAATCATGTTCACTGCCTTTTCTGTAATCAAAGGGTACAAAAGCACTTCAATTGCAGGCAGCTTTTCCTCTGCAGACGCCTTTGCTTTTGGCCCTGTTTTTTCCTGCTTTGCTGGCTTTTTCTTTCCAACAGCCTTTTGTTTTGCCATAAGAATCATTCATTTATTTTTTTGTTTCCAATGCCTTTACTGCGGATTCTGTCCAGACAGCAAGCCTGCCTGCACTGCATCCGGGCGCCAGCAGTTCTGTATTCAGGTTTCTCACTTCGCAGATATCAATGCCCGCAATGTTCCTCGCTGCCTTGTAAACCTGCGAATTCTTTTTTGTAATAATCAAAACGCTTTTTTTCTGTTTAATTTTTCTTCCCCTTCTCTTTCCCTTTCCGGATTTTCTCCTGCGCTTTGCCTTTGCATTCTCCAAATCCTTTCCAAGCTTCAGTGCGGAAAGCACGGTTATTACTTCCCTTGTTTTTTTCAGGTCTTCAAATTTGTCCTCGATAATAACAGGCAGCACGATTCCCTCTTCAAGCGCGTGCCTTTTTTCAACAAGCTCTTTTTTTGCAGAAGCCGCAATTGCGGATTCAAGCGCCTTTTTCCTTTCCTTCTTGTTTATCCTTTCCCAGATTTTTTTCTCTATTTTCGGTGGATGCGCCCTCGGCCCTCCGACTGCCTGCGGAACCCTTGCAACCCTTCCATAAAGAAGGCCGCGCCTGTTCTTCAGCCTTGGCAGCCTTGCGTGCCCGACATTAATGGACCTTTCCTGGTTCGGAAGCCTTCTTGCACCCCTGTATTCCGCGCTGTTCATTCTTCCAGCCATGATAAAATTCCCCTTGGGCTGGAGCCTTGCGGACTGGCTGCTCAAAACAGCCCTTTTTATCAGGTTCGGGTGGAATTCAGTTTCAAAAACGCGCGGCAATTCAATGTCGCGGATTTTTTTCCCGTCCAATGCAAAAACACCTGCCTTCATAAAATCACTTTTTTTCGCCCTTCACTGCAGATGCAATCTCGTCCGCAACGCTTTTCTTCTCGACCTTTTTTGCCTCTTCAACCTTCACTTTCTGCACTGAAAAATCCATGTGGACTTTTGACGCTTTTTTTGATGTTGCAATAAAATCAATTGCATCAAGCTTCTGTTTCGGCGCGCTCCCGCTTCTGATAGGGGCCCTAAGGCCGATTATTCTCTTTACAGGGCCCGGAACGCTTCCTGCAATTAAAACAAAAGTCGCCTGCACAAGCCCGTATTTTTTAAACCCGCTTTTCGGGTTGATGTCTGAAATTTCTTCCGGCTTTGTCCCGATTTTAAGGATTTTCTTGTTAAGCTCTGTCCTGTTCTGATAGCCTGTCTGGCCTGCCCTTGCAACCTGCCACATCAATGTGTCCGGATGCCACGGCCCAATGCTTCCGACAGACCTTGTCCTTTTTGCCTTTCTTCCCTGAATCTTGATTCCAAACCTTTTTACAGGCCCCTGCGTTCCCCTGCCTGTTGTAACAGCCTTTGCATCCACAAATTCCTGTTCCCTGAAAGCATCCTGGATAAAAAGCTCTTTTCCAAGCTTTTCCCTTGCAAAGGCAATCTTTGCATCAATGCCCCCGGAAAGCGCAATTTCAGAAATGTCAACTGTTTTTTTCGGCAGGCCAGCTTCCTTGCCCCTTGCATAAACCAATAATTTCAAATCTGCAATTTCCTGCCTCGCCTTTTCAAGGTCCTCGATTGTTTTGGAAGGGGAATGTTTTTTTCCTTCCCTTCTTTTTTTGCCCTGCTTCTTGAAGGAATGCTGCTTTTTTTCAAATTCCTTGTCTGTCTTTTCAACCTGCACATCCATTAAGGGCTGAAGGCCGTAATTTGTTTTTTTATACGCCCTTATTCCAAAAACCTTCAGGGCAGGCGCTTCAAGGACTGTTACAGGCACTGCTATTTCCTGGCCGAAAGTTGCCCCCTTATTATGCGCATCCCTTCCCATTACATGCGTCATTCCTGCCTTGTAAGCAAGGAAATTCAACGGCTTGCATTCTTTTGCCTCTGCGTGCTCTTTTGAAAAAGCCCAGAAACTGGGTGTTTCCTTGTTTGCCCGCTTTCTTGGATAGAAAGCCTTGCTTCCTGCATGCGGTTTTGACTTGTGCGGCATTTAAATAAAACCTTTAAAAAAATCCTAATTTCACAATGGACAAACAGGCAGCATGCTAACGCAGAAGCGCCGATGCACCAAAATGCTCTTTTCCAAGGCTTTTCTCCGAAGAAAAGGCTTTGCTAAAAATCAGTTATGATTTTAGCATTTACATCCCAAACATCCTGTAAGGAATGCAGTTTGCCACAATGAAAATTTCATTATGAATCAGTTTTTTGCTTCGCAAAAAACTTCTTTTCCCAAGGCTTCCTTACAAAGCAAAGCTTTGTGAGGCACAATGCAAACAAAGTTTGCGTTGCATCGAAAGCAATGCTTTTCAATGTCGCAAACCCAAAGTTTGCAATGTTCTTTTTAAGAAAAGTCTTATGGACACTAATAAACCAATTATTAATTATAATACTTCTTGGAAATAAGGTTTTTAAACCTCCCCTTTTTTTTCGTGCCTTCAGCCTGCAGGCAACAATCAGCCGGCGCTTTATCCATGCGCGCAGGCAGGCACACCTAAGCTAAAAATAAAAAAAACCAAATTCGGGGGCATGGCCCCCGTTAATACACGAAATAGTTTTTGTTTTTACTTAAAAAACTCGACAAAGCTGTTGAAGCTGTTTGAAACAAGGTTCAAAGGGGCTTTATAAAAAGCGGCTTTTGCTGCCCTTGTCTTGACAGTTTTTGCTTTGACAGTTGTTTTTCTTGCTTTCACTGTTTTTCTTTTCATGATTTCACCTCGCTATGCTTGGGTATCAAAAGAATGTTTTTTTGTTTTCTGCTGCCATATGCAAGCAGGAAAAGCGCAATCACGATTATTGCAAGAACAAGCAATAATCCAAGCCAGGAGTTCCCTCCAAGCAGCGCAAGCATTGTGCCTGCAATTGCCTGAATGCTGTTTTCCTTTGGCTTTAATTCAATCGGAATTGAAATTTCTTCCCC
>JAQTPU010000024.1 GCA_028712575.1 Candidatus Iainarchaeum sp. | reverse complement strand
GCCATCGTAACCGCATCTTGTCTGACTGTCCGCAAGATAATTTTCCAATCTTTCCCTTTGCCTTTCTGGCACAATATCTGACAACTTGGATAAAACAACTTTACCCGAAATTTTTACATTAAACCTAGTGCGTGGTGTTGGAACGCCTGAATTTTGGCATGGCGATTTATTAACATTCCTCTGGACAGTCGCAATTACGCCAAATTGGGATAACAAATATAGCAAATCCGATGCCAAGCGCTCAGAAACAGTGCAGGCTTCTAATTGTCCTGCTTTTGAAAAATGGCCGTCGCCCTCGAAATAGCCTTTCAAAAATTCTTTTTTCAAATCATCTGAAACATTGAAAATAACTCGTGGAATTCTCTTGTTTTTTGCCCCCTTGCCTATTTCAAAAACTGATTCAAAAAACAATTTGCCCAAGGCACCCCCAAAATTCGCAATAAGGGTTGATTTTTTTGCAGAAACTTTTGGAGTGTAAAAAAAGACAGTTTTAATGCATTTGGCTGCATCTCTCGCCAAAATTTCCTCGCCTTTTCCAAAAGACAAGGCAGAGTTTCCATCAGAACAACAGCCTTCTGAAAGATAATAGCCTAAAAGCCGCATAAGTTCTGGCGAAAAATGCAAAAAAATTGGGAGGCTATTCCTTAAATCACCACAATAAATCCTGGCATTAGGACTAAGATGAATGTCTTTCAGCTTTTCTATTGAGGACAGCTTGACAACTTCTCTCCAGGGCATAAAAAGTTCGCCAAAAGCCCTGTCCAAGAATAAATCAATATCATAATCCAAAATCGACAAATAATCGCACAAAAGTTTGTAACTGGCTTTTTTCTTTCCTCCCGTCTCCCACTGGCTTACTGTAGAGGAAGCGAATCGCGATTTATGCACAATTAACTTTTTTTCCAAGCGTTTTTGTCTCAAAAATTCGCGCCCTTTTTGTGTTAATACAACCCATTTTTTTTCAAAAGCAGGTGAAACAAAAAGCCTTGATTTTATTTTTTCATCCAATTTAAGAAACTCCTGCAAAAGATTCATTGATTCGGCACAATTGTTTTCCGGGGTGTTTTTGGGAGCAACAACAAAATCACCTTTTCGCAGCTCTTCTCCGACAACAATTTGGATTTCACCATCCCTTAAAACAAAAACAGAGTGGCTGCCTGTTATTTTGACTTTTCGGCCTGTTTCCAGGGTTATTTCAAAAAGATTTCCCAAATGCCTGTGCTTGACAACAGCTGTAATTGGCTTAAACTCTGTCTTAAGCGTTTTTAGATTAAAAGAAAGAGCACTGCAACCGCTATTTTTTGCATCAAAAACCCTGCAATCGCCAATTGTTTCAAAGGCATTTCCTTCAAATTGCTCAACAAAATCCCCAATTTTAACAATCGCAATCAAACCATTTTTATCTTTGACAACAATATCTTCATAGTAATCCACTGATGGGCCTTGAACCCTGCCCATGCTTAAGAATTCTTTTCCAAGCTTTCCGGAAACAATCGACAAAAAGCGCGTGAGCACTGCACCCCATACAAGGTCTATTTCCCTTCTTGAATCTGCCGAATTTGCAAGGTTATAATCAAAAGCAGCGGTTTTTTCAAAAGCAGGATTAATGTCTTTCGGGGTTATTGCGGAAAAACTGGCCCTTTCTATTTTTACGTTCGGATTCACTGATTTCACTGCATTTACTGCCTCCAAGCCGATTGATTCCCCTTCCCTGTCCGCATCAGTCGCAATAATTATTTTTTCGGCTGCCGGAGCGACTTTTTTAAGCAGGGAAACAATTTCCTTTTCAGTGTCAATGTAATTTATTTTTGCATTAACCAGATTTCTTAAATCGGTTCCAATCCAGTTCATGTACTGGACTGGAAAGTCAACATCCCGCACATGCCCTTTCAAAGGGACGAGCGTGAACTGCTTTCCGGAAGCCTCAAAAACAAAGCTTGGAGAGCGCCTGTCGCCTAAAGACTGGAATTTCCCTCCGGATAAAATCGAGGCAATCCTTTCCCCTGCAATGGGCTTTTCGGAAATAATCAGAATCATTTTCTTCTCGCCTTTTTTCTACGATTTTTAGCAGAAAGGTTTCTTATATCCTGCCGCATTGTTCCAAGCCCTTCTTTGCGCCTGGAATATTTCCAGGGAGAACTTACACTCAGGCCTGAAACGCCAAGAATTGCCCGCCTTTTTACGCCAATTGCTTTTGCAAGGCGTTTTGATTCCTGCTGGATGCATTCGCCCCACCATTCACCAAAGGCTTTTCCTGAAAAAACATGCGGGTCAACAAAAAAACTTCTTTTCCTGAGCTCTTCATTAAACTCCCGTTCCATGACAAGATTTTTGCATTCCAAAAACCTTTTTCCAAGCCTTTTTTTCGCAAATTTCCTGAAGCGCGTTAAAATTTCCGCACCTGGCGCATCAGGCCTCAGGTCAACTGCAACCATTACAAACAATGCTTCTGGATTTTTTTCGGCTTCAAGAATTTTCTGGCCCCAGAGGCCCGCAATAAAAGACGAGTTCTTTTTTCCAAGCGCTTCCTGCTTTTTCTTGAGAAACATCCCTCCGAAAAAAGGATGCACCAACAGGACAATTTTTGAAATCTGCTGCCAGGGCAATTTTTACACCAGAAGAAAAGAGAACCCAAGTGATTATAATTTCTTTTGTAACGCTTCGGATGGCAGTGCGCCGGAGCGCTTGATTTCTGTCAGCACTACAAGGGTTTTCAAATCGAGAATCCCGTCAAGAGTCCCTAACTTTGAAATTGTTTTTTCCGCAGCTTCCAGGTCCTGGACAATTATTTTTGCAAGCAAATTGTATTCTCCAAGCACCTGGTAAAGCTCTGAAACATAATCAAGGGCGGAAAGCTTTTTTATGAGGTCCTTGTTTTTTGCAACCTCGCTCCGTATCTGGATGAAAATCGGGTTTTCAAAGCCCAGTGTCTTGTAATTCAGGTTTGCAGTGATTGAACCAATCACTCCCTTGCGCTTGAGGCTTTCAACGCGCTTTTTAATCGCAACATCGGTCAGCTTTGCTTCCTTTGCAATGCTTGAAAAGCTCGCCCTTCCGTCCTCAATCAGCTTCTGGATTACAATCAAATCAATTTTGTCCAAAGAAACCCTCATAAACCCACCAAAAACAATGTAAGGAATTCTTAAAAAAAACATATTAAAAAGTTTGCTTTTCAAAGAAAGCTATTTTGTTATATTGGTTTCTGAACATTTTTTAGTGAATTATGCAGGAACAGGAACCGATTGAGGAAATTGTCGAAAAAATCGCAAAGGAGTGCGAAGAGGCGAATGCAAGCAAATGGTGCATTGTAAAAATCATCAAGGAGCTTAATGGAATGGAAATAAAGGACGCGGAAAAAATGCGCGTCCGGGCGCTTGAAATCCTGAAAGAGTCTGACCCGAAGGCCGCAAATATTTTCGCCTCTTTCCAGAGAATGGTTGTAAGGAATTCCCGGCAGGAAATACGGCCGTTTGACAGGGGCAATATCATCAAATCCCTTCTCAAGGAAACCGAAATCACAAGGGGGGTTGCGGAAAAAATAGGCAGGGAAGTGGAGGAAAAAATAAACGAGCTCCAGATTTCCTATCTTACAACCGCCCTTATAAGGGAGCTTGTGAATGTAAAGCTCCTTGAATACGGGCATGAAACAGTCCGCAATGAATATGCAAGGCTCGGCCTGCCTGTTTTTGAAGTTGAACAAAAAATTTTGAAGGGGCCTTATTCAAACAGGGACATTCTCACTGAATACTGCCTTGCAAAGGCCATTCCAAAAGAGCTAAGCGACCTGCACATGTCATCGGATATTTTTATTTCAAACATAGGGGATTTCTGCACAAAGCCTGCGGGATTTGCAATCAGGGCCGAAAGGCACCAGACTTTGAAAAAAACAATTTTTGAATGCATGAAAAAGGAAAGACGGCTCCGGAGGTTTTTTTCCTGGCCTTTGAACATTGCGGAAGCGAATATTGCGATTGCCGCGCTTATAGAAAAAAAGGATGCCGGCGAGGCGGCTGATTTTTTTGCCGGCGCGCTTGAATGCGCCTCCGGAAAACCGGGCGGAAGCCTGGGGCTTAATTTTTTCATGCCGGAAGGGAACGGTTTTGAAGCCGACAATGAAACAATGATTGTTGTTGCAAACAAAATCATTGAAAAAACAAGGCAGGCGAGGGCAGGCATGCCGCCCGCCCTGCTTCTTGACACAAAATACAAGATAAACCTTGTGAATGCGAAGCAGTGCAAAAAAATAGATTTTATTAACTGCAAAAAAAATTATCTTCTTCCTGTGAACGGGTTTGCGGCAAAAAACGGGATTTTGTGCGCAATCCACATCAACCTGCTCAAGCAGGCAGTGCAGAATTCCCCTGAAAGGTTTTTGGAAAGGATTGAATTTCTGGCGCTGAAGGCCGGGCAGCTTGCAGAGCTCAAAACCCGGGAGCTTGAAAAGCGCGACTATCTGAAAAAACACGGGATTGATGCTTCAAAAATGCAGCCTGTTCTGGGCCTTTTTGGATTGATGCAGGCATGCAGGCAGACTCTGCAGGTTCCGTCAAAAAAGAAAAACATTGATTTGTGCAATAAGGCCCTGGAAAAAACCAAAAAGGCGCTTGGAGAGGAATGGATTATTGCGGAAACGGAAAATCCGCTTGCAATAAAAAGGTTCGAGGCCAAGAACCGGGAACTCAAGCTTGAATCAAAACAGGACGACAAAAAAGCGCTGTTAAAAGCCGACCTCCAGAAAAGCATTTTTTTCAGGGGAGAGGCAAAAAACATGGGCAGCTTCAACAAGCTTATGGACGAGAATGTGCCATGGATAATGTTCAAAAGCTGAACGGAAAAGTGAAAAAAATGCGCAGAATACAAAAACAAATTGGTGCACAAAATCCGCACGCTGCGAAAGCCGCGGCTGATTTTTTAAAAATGTGCGCTGAAAGAGGGATTGCCGGGCATCAAAGAAAGCAGATGGTAATCCAATTTCTTGCAGATAAAACTCCTGCGGAGCGAGAACAAATCAGGGCAATATTCGCGAGAGATGTTCAAAGAGCTGCAAAGGAGCGCAGAAACGCACAAGCACTTAAAACCGCTGACAACATTTTAGAAAAACTATTTAATATGCAGCGCCAATGGGAAGTTATCCTAGCTAAAGATCCAAGTATTAACAGGTTAATGAGGGCAACGCGCGGATTTTTTGAGGAGCATAATAGAGTGCCAACAATACTGGAGCTTGCCGGCATTTTAAAGCTTCCTGCAAAGGCAGTAATGGCAACAATCAGGGAGCATTATAGAAGGGCGTTCGTAAAGGCCCACAGGGCAAGCATGCTGGGCAGGAAAAAAACAAAGCCAATTGGGGAAGATAAAAAAAGCGAATAAAATGCCCATTTTACCTTTTGTACGCATGCTTTTTTTTCATCGCCTTCCTGTGCAGCACGTCCGGGTTTCTTATTAAGTCGTATTTGAGCATGTACAGGTAGGTTTTCATCACTTCAAGGTAGGGCACTATGAAAATCAGGGAAATTATTATTGAAACAAATGCCCCGACCGGCACAACAAGGTCAACCAGGAATTCTATCAATTGGACTATTGCAAGGAGGATTATTGCGGTCACAAAGATTTTTGCAAAAGAGGAAAAATTTGTCCTGAAAAAGTCGAAATTGTTGTAAATGGAATTCAGGATGTTTTCCTCATCGATTACAATTGCCTGCGGAACGAAAATCACTGAAACCGCGAGAAGGAAAAGGATTGCTGCAATAACAAGGGCCGGCACATTGAAGAAGAACAATACCGAGCCAAGCAAAAACAATACAAGGAAAAAGCCCAGGTTGAACCAGAAAATCTTGAAAGTGAATTTTTTTATCATTTCAGTGAGGTAATAATTGAAGTGCAGGGTGCTCAAGTCTTTTCTTACGGAAAAAATGATTATGGAAATGAAAAAAGAGTAAATCAGGACATAAACCGCTGCAAATGCAAGCGCCAAAAGCAGCTGTGCGGGATTTGCAAATGAAAGGTTATAATCGAGGAAGATTGTTCCCGAACCAATAAAAAAATTGCCGAGGATGAATGCTATAGGGGCGAAAACAAGCAGGAGCACAAAAACAAGCGCTGTCTTGAAATTTGCAATGTATTCGGAAAATGTGTTTGCCAAGAGCATTGAAAAAAAACCCCTTTTGCTGTATCTTCTTTCCGAGGAAAAATATAAATACCTAATCCTCAAGCAATTTCCCGAAAACAAACCCGGAAAAGGCGCCTGAAACAGTTATTTTCACGAATTTTCCGAGCAAATCCTTTTCAATAACAACCGGCTTGTAGGAAACTGCCCTGCCGACAAAGTTTCCTTTTTTTCCGCGCTCGGAAACAAAAATTTCCTGTTTCGTTCCTATCAGGGAAATGTTTTTTTTCAGGGCGATTTTTTTCTGCAGTCCGGAAAGTATGCGGCTGCGCTTTTTTTTCTCCCTGCCGTCCAGCTGCAGCCGCATTCTGGCGGCCGGAGTGCCCGGCCTTGCGCCGAAGCGCGAAATATTGACAATGTCGGGCTTCAGGGATTTTACGGCTTTTATTGTTTCCTCGAAATCCCTTTCTGTTTCCGAAGGAAATCCTACAATGATGTCGGTTGAAATTGCCGCATCGGGAAGCGCTTTCCTGATTTTTTTCACCAACGAAAAAAATTGCTTTCTGGAATACGGGCGGTTCATTTTTTTGAGGATTTTATCAGAGCCTGACTGGAGGGGAATGTGGAAAAACCTGTAAAGGCGCTTGTCGCTGAACAGGGGAAGAAGCTCGCCGGCAATTTTCAGGGCATGGTGGGGATTCATCATCCCTATCCTGATGCGGAATTTGTTCCTGCTTTTCAAAAGCGCCTTTAACAGGGCCGGAAGGCTTGTCCCTGCGTCAAAGCCGTAGCATCCGCAGTCCTGCGCAGTAAGCCAGACTTCGCAGGGCTTTTCTGTTTCAAGCTCGAATTTTTGTTTTATTGCTTCAATTGGATAGCTGCGCAGGCTTCCGCGCGCAAATTTTGTCGCACAGAAAGAGCAATTTCCCGTGCAGCCCCTTGCAATGGGAATAATTGAAACAAATTTGTTTGACCTTTTCTGCTTCAATGAGGGGGAAAATTCATGCTCTTTTATTCCAAGCGCTTTTGAAAGTTCCTCAAGATTCGGCCCGCACTGGACTATTTTTTCTGAAATTCCGAAGATTCCTGCGGAATTGATTTTCGGAAGGCAGCCGAAAACAACAAGCTTCGCCTTTTTCTTCAAGGCTGTTTTCCAGAGCGCTGCAGCGCGCGCAAGCATTTTGTTTTCAGTGGGCTCCTTTACTGCACAGGTGTTCAGGATTATTATTCCTGCGGATTCGGGTTTTTTTGCCTCCTTAAGCCCGCTTGCTTCAAGATAAGCAGTTATCTGCTCTGTGTCTGCCTTGTTCAGCGAACAGCCGTAGCCTTCGATAAAAAACAGCTTTTTCTCCAACTTGCAAACCTTGCGGTTTGCGGGGCCTCGCAAAGATTTGCTTCGCAAGGCGGGGGAAAAACCCGGAAAAAATGGGCTTTTGCTATGCAAAAGAATTCACCATGTATTTTGGATTACAACAAAAAAAAGTCCGTTCCATAATAAAATCAAAAAAAAGAATTTACAATTTTATTCTGTCAATTATTGCCTTTGATATCCAGCCAAGGAGGCCACCGAGCAGGAAAAGGTAGAATGCGGATTCCCTAAGGCTTCCCCAGAAATAGCTCCAGAAGTCGGGAATTACCTGGCTTAAGGCGACATGGTTCAGGTTTGCGCTTTCCATTGCCATCCAGTAATTTGCGATAAAAAACGCCCCGAGGCAGAAAATAATGAAAACAACAGGAAAAACAATTGTTTTTGCGTGCTTTGTTTCAAAGAATTTTTCAAGCCAGTCTGTTCCAAGGAAAATAATCACGAAGCCGAGTGCGGGCAGCAGAAGGTTCATCATTGAAATCTGCCCGATCGGATTGCCAGGCGGGTCCCAGACAGGCGGAATTGGAAGCAAAAGGTTCACTACTGGAATGCCTGAAACAGCATTGCTTATCTGCGAAGCTGCACTGCCAATGAAAAAAAGCATTGCATAACAGAAAACAAAGAAAATAACCGCCAGAACAGCCTTCAGGGGGTCAAAACCCTGCTTTGAATCAGAACCAGCCATAACAAATTCCGTAATAAACAATTGAAGGCATACCAATTAAAAACAATTGGGAAATGCAAAAAAACAGGCAGTAATAAGTTTTTAATTGGTTTCCAGCAAAAATTCTATTGAGTGGTGCTATGCAGGAATTGCCTTGGATTGAAAAATACAGGCCTGTAAAACTGGCGGATGTAATTGGGCAGAGGGAAATAATCAGGCGCCTTGAGAGCTATGCAAAGCAGGGCAATGTCCCGAACCTCCTTTTTTCAGGGCCGGCCGGAGTTGGAAAAACAAGCGCGGCAGTTGCGCTTGCAAAAGAGCTTTTCGGAAAGGACTTTGAAAGAAACTTTCTGGAACTGAATGCCTCCGATTCAAGGGGAATTGATGTTGTAAGAGGCACAATAAAGGATTTTGCGCGCACACTCGCATTCAATGCGAATTTTAAGATTATTTTCCTTGATGAAAGCGATGCGCTTACGGCTGATGCACAGCAGGCCCTGCGGAGGACAATGGAAAAATTCACGAGAACCTGCAGGTTTATTTTGAGCTGCAATTATTCAAGCAGGATAATCGAACCCATACAAAGCAGGTGCGTTGTTTTCAGGTACAAGCCGTTAAGCGCAAAAGAAATGGAGGCCCGTTTAAATGAAATCTGCCGGAAAGAATCCTTAAAAATCGAGCAGAAGGCGCTTGACGCGATTATTTATGTTTCAATGGGCGACATGAGAAAAGCAGTGAATGTGCTGCAAGCATGCGCTTCGCTTGAAAAAAACATTTCCGAAAAAACTGTTTTTGATGTCAGCAGCCGCGCCCGTCCCGAAGAGATAAAGCAGATGGTCGGGCTTGCACTTGGCGGGAATTTCCTTGAGGCAAGGAAAAAGCTCGACGATTTGATGTTTGAGCATGGAATGAGCGGGGAGGACATAATGCTCCAGCTTTACAGGGAAATAATCGATGCGCCTGAAGAGGAAATCCCAAGCAAGGTGAAAATCGAGCTTGTCGATACAATCGGCGAGTATGATTTCAGGATTGTGGAAGGGGCGAACGAAAGGATACAGCTGGAAGCACTGCTCGCACAATTCTTGAAGTTTGAAAAAAAGTGAGAGTATGGCGAAAGAACCGAGAATTATCAGGCCCGGGGAGCGCAGAAGAAACACAAGGGGCGGAAAAACAAGCCTTGCGGAAATCCAAAAAGAGAGATTCGAAAGGGTTTTGGACTGGCTTGAAAGGTATACAGGAACGCCAGTAGCAAAAAGAACAAGAATTGCGGCACGGCGCGGAATCACCGTTGTTGTGGAAACTCTGGATAGCAGCATGTCGGAAATAAGAATCCATAGTCCAAAAAGAATATTTGAAGTATCATGGCGGGGCACTGCTGTTGTATTGACAAAAAGGGACTGTTTAAGGGCAGGCATGGGAACAGGAAGAAGACCGACAATCGCAGAAAGCACTAAACCAATCGGGATTTTTACAGCTGATTCGAGTTCGCCCATTTCAATAAGAAGCGCTATGCAAAAAGCATTGACAAGGGCGCTTGACGAAGCTGAAAAAGACATTAAAAATTAAGAAAATCCAATTGGTTAACATGGACTGTAAAAAACCGTTCAATGAAAAAAACTGCCCCTGCGGGGACACTTCCTGCAAAAGGCACGGAATTTGCTGTGAATGCATAAGCCATCACAGGGACGCAAAAAACCTGCCGCATTGCCTGCGCCAATCATGAAAATTCGAAAAGCTTTTTCTGGTGCAAAGCGCTGTCCAACAGCTTTGATTCTTTCAAATAGAATTTTAAAGGAACTTTCAGCCTGCGGCTTATGTATTCAAGCACCAAATCCAAATCGTAAAAATCCATTTGGTTTTTTTCAAATGCCTTTCTAACTGATTCTCGAATAACCCAAACTCCCAACCCAATAGAATACTCGGGGGTAACTTCCCTGAAAACAATTGCTGCTGCTTGTTTCTTTATTTTCTGCAAATATTCCAGCACGCCCAAGCGTGCAGCATAATATGCGCCCTCTACATTGCTTGCATATTTTTTTCTTCCGGAATAAAATTCGTGGTCTTGCGAGATATGAAACTTTGTTGCCTTTTCAGTCCAAAAACCGCCGGGCAACCAGCATTCAAGAGTCTCAAAAGACCATTTGGCAGGAAACAACAAAACGAAAAAATAATTTCCAATATAATCTGATTTGAATAATTTGTAATT
>JAQTPU010000023.1 GCA_028712575.1 Candidatus Iainarchaeum sp. | reverse complement strand
GATGCCTTTCCCACTGCTTCAGGATTCATCCTTTCCGCCAAAAGATTCTGCTTGAACGCAGTGTACTGGTCATTGATTGGTTTTGGCAGTGCGCTTTTTCCGGCCGCATTTCTGGCCAGAATTATTTTTTCCGCAATTTCCTTTGTCGCTATTGTTTCCCCCATTGCCTCTGTGCAGCTCGCTTCGATTGTTTCCCCGATCAGCCTTGAGCCGCCTGCATACTTCAGCATTATTTTGCTTTCCACGCCAGCCTGGAATTTTGCGCCTATTTCGTTTACCAATGCGGTTATTTCAGGGGCTGTTGAATTGTTGAATTTTGCAACCAAAAGATATTTTTTGAGCTTTTCAGCCTGTTCAGCAGCGGCTATTTTCGCGCTTGCAGGGCTTATCATTTCAGCGGAATTGCTTACTGCGGCCCAGGTAGAATCAATTGAAATTCCGAGTTCTGCAGGCCCGAGAATGTTTTCCTTGAAAGAATCCAGTTGCGCAGGGTCAGTGCTCGGCTCTTTTCCAACAAGCCAGGACCCTATAAGCGGTATCTGCCTTATTACACTGTCAAAGCCCTCCCCGGCTGTCTTTCCCGCAGGCCCGAGGTCTTTTATAAAATTTTTTGCGGCCCATGAAGCAGGCATTACACAGTTAAACCCGACATCCCAGATTCCGCCAAGCCCTGCTTTTGTAACTGCGCCCCAAGCCAGAGAAACAAGCGAGCATGGCACTACATATGCAATCAGCCCGAACAATGCCTTTGCAGCCATGCCTGCCCTGAATGTGGGATTTGCGCTTGCTCCCGAGCCGGGCCTTGCCCCTATCTGCTGTTCCGCATTTGATGTTGCGAGCTGTGCCTCTAATTTTCCCCTCAAATAATCAAGGTCCAATTTGTCCGGATTTCCTTTCCAGCCGATTGTGGCATAAGCAGTAATTTTCTTGTCAGGCTTTGAATTTATTATTTCAGGAGTGATTGCATCCATTTTTTTGACAAAGTCTGCAACATGGATTCCGCAAGCCTCAATCCTGATTTCCTTGGCCTGCCGTGTTCCCCTGCTTTTCTGGCCTGCATCCGCAGGCTCAGCATTAATTTTAATGCTTTTTACAGTTTCAGGCGCAAGCACATAAGGCGCTTCAGGATTAGTGCTTCCCTTTATTGTCACTTTTATTTTTGCAGACGCATTTGTAGCCGGTTCAGGTGCTGCGGGCTGTGCCTGCTGTGCAGTTTCCCCGGCTGCAGGAGTTCCCGTTGCTGGATTTGCAGCAGGCGCCTCTTCCGGAGTGCATGCCAGTTTGCCTGAAACAGCCTGGCACTTTCCTTTTATTGTTCCGAGCAGGCAGTTGTCCCCCTGTTTTTTTCCAGTGCAAACTTTGATTGCTTCCTGCAGTGCCTGTTCAGCCGAAGTTCCTGCAGGTGCAGCCGCGGCATCTGCGAGCAGTGCCGTTTCTTCTTTTCCATTCCCGGCTGTTTTTGCAGTCCCGCCTGTTTCCGGGGTTCCTGCCGCCTGCTTGTCCTGTGAAAGCGAAAGCTCGTTTGTGCCTTCAGTGGAGCCATCCGCATTCTGTTTCAGCAGCAGCTTTCCCTTCCCGTCAGTTATTTTTATGTATTCAATCCCAGTCCTGCCTGCTTTTTCCAAAAAGTCTGTTGTAATTTTCACCTTGTCAAGAAGGTCGCCGTGCACTGTAAGCTCAATGCTTGTTTCCCCGCCGAGAATTTTTATTGTTTCAGGGCCTGTAATCGCCAAAGGGGCTGTAGGCGCAGTATAGGATTGCACAAGCACATAGCTTTCATCCTCTGAAATGCATGTGTCTTTGCTTGGAGAGCCGCTTTTGAATGCATTTATTGCCGAGGCTATTTCAGAAGCGATTTTTGTGTTGGTTGCTGCGGACTGTATTACATTTGCAGTAATTGTTCTTGGATTGTTTCCGCTTACCTGTTCAATTGAAAGCTTTACAAGCTTGTTTTCATTGTCCCCTATTATTATGTTCAGGCTGTTTTTTCCAGCCCCGTTGTCGACTGCCCTGCCGTTTTCCGCCTTGAAAAGCTGTTTTGCAATTGCTTCCCCAAGAGCGCTGTTCTCCCTGCTTCCATATGCAACAATGCCGGGCCAGGCCTTGTGGTAATCGTTGCTGTTCAGCCCGTCATCAATGGGCAAAAAGTTCGCCATGTTCTGTATTTTCGGGTCGCAGGAAGCAGTTGCAGTCAGAATGTCCTCCTTGTCAAGCGCGATTTTTTCCGGCTTTATCAGGAACATGAAATTGTTCCGGCTGATCTGGTTGCCTATTACCTGCACTGTCCCGTAAATGCTGAAAGTGTATTTGCCGCAGCCCTTGAATTCACCGCCAAGATAAATGTATTGCTCGAATGCCCCGCCGGATATCCTGCCGAGAGCATCCTCATCCACAATGTCCGTCCTTTTTTGGACTGCATAATTTTCTATTTCGGTTATTTTTTTGCCGAATACAGTGTCCTTCATCAGTTCAGGAGTCATTTCATCCAGCTGCGAATAAACGTCAAAGCTTTCTGCCTTTATCCCCAAATCGGATAATGTGCAGTATGCCTGGTCTTTGCACGGCAGGTTGTCAGCCCTGTTCTGCATTGTTTCAGCCTTGTCCCTTGCCTTTTTTACAATTTCCTTAAGTTTCTGTGCAAGTTTCTCCGAAAGTGTTTTTGCATCGCAATAACCGTTTGTGCAGTCTCCAAGTTTTGGGAAAGCAATTTCCTTTTCCGCATCGCTTCCGCAGACCTTCATTTTTATTTTGGAGCCCTGAGGCTCTTTTCCCGTGCTTGTTGTTTTGTCCCCTATTTCAATCCTTATTGCAAGCGGGTTTGATTCAATCCACTTGCTGCTCCTCACAAGCCAGCCTGCCACCCTTATCTGCTCCTGTTTCTGCATCTGCTGTGCAAGCTGGACCTGCAGGAAAAATTCCTGTTCGGAATTATTTGCAATCGTGGTATCCGGAGGAATAAGGTACAGCGCATTGTTCCCTATGCTCCTGGGCTTTATTTCGCGTATCCTCACATCTTCCCCGCATTCGTTCCTGACAATTATTGACTGCCTCTGCAGGCCGTAGGCCTGCTTGCTCTGGAAAACAACGCTTCCCTTTCCGGAAAGCTTGAGGCACTGGTTTCCCGGATAATTGACGCTTACTGTTGTCATTCCAAAGTCCATCTGCCTTCCCATTGAAACGCCAGTGTAATAAATCGAGCCCATTGCAGGCGCCTGCAACGGCACTGTGTTTGTTGTCTGCGCAACAATGCTCCTTGTCGGGCTTAGCACTCCGCCAGGAGGCAGGTAACCGTATTCACCGGACATGGGCGCAAGGTAAGCGACAATCCCGTACTGCCTGTACGCGGAATCATCCACTGCCATCCTGAATGCAGTTATCGGCTCCCTTCCGGTATTCCTTAAATAAAGCTGTTCCGAATCAGTCATCATTCCCTGGCCCTGGACCTGCGCAGAGCCGAGCCAGAGGTTCACCTGGGGAGGGAATGCAAGGTTTGCAACAGGATTCCATAATTCTATTTTCAGGGAAATGTTCCTGCTTACCTGCGGGGAATCAAAAAGCACGTTGTAAGAAAAGGTCTGCTGCATCGAGTACATCCTGTCGATTGTGTTGGCAGCAGTTATCTGGACAATCTGCTTTGCGTCTTTTTCAATTGTAACAGGCTGGACATTTACCTGCAGGTTCGGGTCTGCCTGTTTTGGCTCTATTTTCGGAGTGAGCGTTACCTTTGTTTCGCATGTGTTTTCTATTTCAACCTGCGCCTGCGAACTGCTTCCCTGCCTTCCAACGAGCTTTATGCGCACTTCGCTTGTGTCAAATTTCAGGCAGTCTTCAGGAAATTTCTTGTTGTAGTCGATTATTATTTTTGATTTTGTTTTTGTGGGGAACTGGCCTGCAACAGTGCCTTTTATTGTAAGGTCGGCTTCCCCGTGCAGTGATTCATCGCTTTCGTCTGTAAGGTTAAGCGCCACGTTTATTGCAGCCTGGCCGCTCTGCTTTGCAGCAATTGCCGCAGGCAATTCCACGCTTATTGAAAATTCTTCGGGAAAATTGCTGCCTGTTTCTATTTCATATGTCAGCGCGGAAACATCCTGCCCGCCCTTGTTTTTCACGTTTTCAGTTTTTGAGGCTTCAGCAGACCCGAGCGGAATATTGATTTTGATTTCCTTTGCAATCTGGAGCAGGTTGTCTGTTGCAACAGTAATTTCTGTTTCGGCCGGAGTGAAATCAGGCGCTGAAGTGTTCAGCAGGTATTTTCCCGGGTCAAGGCTGTTTTTGATTTCATAATTGCCGTTGAGGCCCCTGCCTTTTGAACCGTCCCCTATTATTGAAAGCGCAAGCTTTGCCGCAGAATCATTGAAATGCAGTGTCGCATTAGGCACGGGGTCCTGTGTTGCCTTGTCCTTTACAGTCACTGTAAAGTCTTTTCCCGCAGTTATTTCCTCCGGGCTTATTGTTATTTCAAGCAGTTTTTCCTTTGGGATTGTAAAATTGAATGTTTTCTGCAGGGCGGCTCCGGGGGCTGTTATTTCCGATTTTATGAAAGCGTCCCCCGCATCAACAGTTTTAAAATAAACCCTGATTTTCCTTGTCTGGCCCGGGCTTAGCTGTACTGAAGAAATTTTTATTTTTGTGTCTGTCTTTGAGTTCTCCGCAAAGCCGTAGGGATTTGCCTGTTCTGCAGGTGTTGTTGCAGGCGCCTCATATAAGTAGCCTCCGCTTGTTCCTGTGCCTGCGGCTGCCTCCGCCGCAGTTGCTGTGCCAGCAAACAGCAGCATTGCCCCGGAATCCGCGTTATTTGTTTCTTTTATGTATGGCGCTCCTGAAAGGTATCCGCTTGAAACTCCCGCATTTGCATCGCTCAAATTTGTTTCCGCAGAAACAGGAATTGCCTGCCCTTCCGGAGTGTTCTGGAAAGAGTCAAGCTCATGCCCAGTAAAATACAGCAATGCGGGAATCCCTGTTTCAAGGCTTATTGTTGCAGTTGCCTCTTTCCGGGATGAAAGGTCTATTTCAAGAGAATAAGTTTCATTCAGCACAGGCCTGAAATCTTTTGCCTCTATTATTTCCCCGCTTTTTTTCAGGAAGTAATAAGATGCGCACAAATCCTTTTTGCATTCCGGCAGGGATTGCACGACTTTTATTGTTTCAACATTTGTCTCAGCATACAGGCCTGTTTTCGTTGGAATGTACTTGTTTGTTCCAAGCACGGAATCTGCAGGGTTCCTGTAAATTTTTCCGCCTATTTCGCCCCATGCCCTGTAATGCATTTCCACCTGTTCGGCAAGAATGCTTTCCCGCGCCTTTATTTTTATTTTTGCAACAGTTGTGTTTTTAGGATTGTCAAAGGCAAGCTCTATCCACTTTCCGTATTCGCCCAGGCTGGCCTTGTTCTGCCTGTCGGCTGTTTCGTTCCCTGGTTCCGGGCTTGGCTGGTAGCTTTTTGAAACAGTGAAACCCGCTCCCACTGCATCAAAGCCCATTATTCCCGCTTCTTCCGAATCAACAAACTTGACATCGTCCTGCCCGATTCTTACATGAAGCCCGCCTTTGTAATTTCCTGAAGGCCAGGTTGTTTCAAACTTGAGCCAGAAATATTCTCCAGGAACAATGCCTTCAACCTGGGTGCCTTCGGCATTGAATATTCCCAAAAATTTTACCTCTGGTTCAATGCCTGTCGCATCCCCCCCGAGCTTTACTGCCACTATGCCATTCCCTGTGAGGCTTACCTGCTCTGAAAAGGTTTTCCCGTCCTTTGCAGTTACCTCGACATTTGCGCTTGTTTTCCCGAGAGAATCAAAAAACACCTTTCCGTCAGTTCCAATATTGCCGTCGTAAAGCATGTCGCCTTCCGCAGTCCTTATTGTTATTTTTCCCTCCACTGGCAGGCCTGATTCGTCAAGCACGCTTAATTCAACAATTGTCGCTGATTTTCCGAGCTGGATATGAATTTCATTGAGCGTGTTTGCCTGGATTGTTTTTTCGCCGGAACCCTCTTCAGTCGCGCGCACCGCCTTTACAAGCATGCTTGTCCCGATTTGCACCCTTGCGCTTGCATATCCGCTCAAATCTGTTTTCATTGGAGGAATCCCCAAAGGAAGTTCCCTGCCGCCGATTTTTTCGAAAAAGAACAGGTCGGTGTTGTTTGCCATTGCAAGCATTGAATCCGTGACATAAACAGCTGCATAGCTTGAATTTGTAGCATCGGCGCTTTTCAGTTTTATTGTTGCCTCGCCTGCGGCAGCCGCATCTATTTCCTGCCTTGCAGGCAGGTAACCTTCCGAATATGCGGTTGCAATGAACTTTCCCGAATTAAGGTCGGCAAACTCCGTGCTTCCGTCAGTCCCTGTCTGCTTTGAATCCAAAAAGATTGTTCCGTCTGCGGAATACAACTGGACTACTGCGCCGGTTATGGGCAGTCCGCTTTCCGTTGCGGCTTTTATTGTAAAATTTTTTCCGCCTGTTTTCATTGTGACCTGCCAGGGCTCCTCGTCAAGCCGCATTGTCCTTGTTTCGCCTTCAGCCTGCGAATCATAACGCAAAAAGCCGCTTTTTTCAACAGTGATTCTTATGCTCGTGCCTTTTTCAATGTCAGCCGAATATTCCCCTGTTGCGCTTGTGTCTTCATAAATTGCCGAATCATTGCTCTTGTCCCTGATTGTAATGTCCGCCCCCTTTACAAGGTTTCCCGCTTCGTCCTTGATTGTAATTGCCAGCCTGCTTTTTCCGGTAAGGGAAAGGCTTTTCGGGCTTAGCAGGATTGTTTTTGTCTCGCCTTTTGAGAATTTGAAATTATTGGATATTGTTTCATACGCATCGGAAATTATTTCTATTGTAATGTCAGTGCCTTCAGGGAGCTGGGTAAGGACTGCAAGCCCGGACGAATTTGAAGCCGCTTCCCTTGTAATGTTCCTGTATGTTGCAACAACCCTTGCCCCTTTTACAGCATCATTGCTTTTGTTGTCCTGCAGCAGGAGCTTTGCGTCAATCATTTCCGTTTCCTGTTCCATTGTAAGGCTTACGGAATGGGTTTCCTTTGAAATCTCCAGTTCATATGAATCCGGGCTGTAGCCCTCTTTTTCTGCAGAAACAGTTATGATTGAGCCTATCGGGATGCGTGAAAGTTTTATCACGCTTCCACTTGAAATAGTCTGCTTTGAAAGCTCCGCTCCCTGCGCATTTTTTATGGCCACTACTGCGCCGGAAACATCCTCGCCGAACTGGTTTGAAATGTTTATTGAAATGCCTGTGTCAATTGCATTGCCGACGAAAAACAGGCCGTAGCACAAAAAGGCAATCAGCACAATCAATCCTATTGTGAATGGAAAGCTCGGTATGCCGTGGTTTTCAAGAAAATCAGAGTACTTGTAAACAGGCACCCCTTTTCCATCAAGCCAGTCAAGCATTCCGAACCATTTGTCCTCGATGCCAATATAAAAACCAGACAAGCCTTCTCCAAGTCCCATGAAAATTCCCTGCGGTTGGTATTTTTCCTTTAATTAATAAATTAATAGATTCAATACAATTTAAAATTGAACTAATATTTAAACTAAACCCCGGCCTGTAAAGTTCCTGAAAAAAAAAGTCATTTTCTGCCGGCAATTCTTTCTTCGGCCCTTCTGCCGTTTGCAAAATAAAAATTTTTTGCCCCGCGCCTTGTCGAACTTATGTATATTCTGCCATTGGAGGGATTAATTCCGATTTCGTATTTTACAAAAAACTTTTTTTTTCCCGCGCCATGCCTGGCTGTAAAAACAGTCCTTCCAACCAGGAACGGCTCTTCGTCCTTCCGGAGTTTCAAGGCAAGCCTTGCAGCCGCCTGTTTGGTGGAAAGCGGGTCAGGCATTGCAAATTTCGCCATCCTTTCAAGGTCTGCTTCCGCATTTCTTCTGACAGTTTCAACAAGTTCATCGGCATTTTCAGCAAGCCCAGATTCAAGGCATCTCTTATTGTCAAAAACACGGAAAATTTTTTTCCTTCTCCCCTGAAAAACAAACAGCGCTTTCAGCATCGGGTTTACTTTCCTGCGGGCCGAGCGCGAAACCCGCCTGTTCGGGATTTTGCCGCTTCTGTTTCCAACCGCCCGCGCCATTTTTTCACCTTTTTTCCCTTACTGCCCACTGGAACCAGGCAATGTATGAAACAGCTATTGTGGCAAACAGAAAAACCCTGAACAAAATGTTGTGCGTGAATTCCACAATCCCAAGGTCTGTTGTTGAAACAATCATCAGTATTGTTGCAGCAATCCTGAAGAAGTTGAACGCAATTGCAGCAAGCGCGCCAGCCGCGGCACCGATTATCCTTTTTTTCCACGCAATTCCAATGCTTGCAAGGATTGCGGAAACAAGGACAAGCAGTTCAGTAATGCCCGTGCATAACCAGGAAATCTGGATTCTCGCCCCGTTTGAAAGCGTAATCAGTGCGGCTTCTTCGGCAACAGAAACACTGCCTGTTATGCCGAAAACCCGCAGTATTCCAAGCGTTCCGCCCGCAACAGCCTTTTCAATTTCCAGCTGGGGAATAAACGAAACAAGTATTGCAAGCGCAAGGTAAACAATTATGAAAAAAACAAGGAACCTGCCTGTTTTTGCAGCCTCAACATTGTCAATTCTTATCCCAAGAAAAGAAGCGCTTTGTTTTTTCTCAGGCTTTAGCTCCGATTTGCCCTGTTTTTTTTTGCCGAACATTTTTTTCACAAGCCAAGTTAATCAATATCAATTCTTTTATATAAGTTTAATTCTTTTTATAAGTGATTAATTAATTGTGCACTGTGCGGTGTTTTGAATGAAAATCGGCGGTTTTGAAGCTCCCCTTCTTTTCTTTGGGAAAGAAAAGAAGTGTAAGTTTCCCAAGAAAAGAAATTCTGGGTTGTGTGTTGGATGGATTGCGGTGTTTTGAATGAAAATCGGCGGTTTTGAAGTAGGGGATTATGTAGTCAAGGAAGAGGCCGGCAGGAGGCATCTTGTTTTTGACTGCAGGAACTGCGTTTACGGCGCAAGCATGTCTGATGACTTCCACTGCAGGTACCATGCGATTGCGATTCTTTCCGAAATCGAGGCGGATTTGATTGTCTGCGCCGAGGTTTACGAGCGGGTTTACGATGAAGAGCAGACCAAGCTGCTTTCGGAAATAGCAAACCTTAGGCAGAAATTCAATGTTGAAAGCGTCTGGAGCTACAGGCACCTGGGCTCTCCTGACAAGGAGTGCGAACAGTTTTTTTCCATGCGCCACGATACAATGGTCAAAATCACGCATGATCTCATTGCCTTCGACCCGCTGCTTTCATATCTTACGCTGCTGCGCGAGTTAAAGGCCGAGAAAACAAAAATGCAGGAAGCCGGCTCAGGGTACGGGAAGTGCACACTGCCTTTTATAGCCACGCTTGAATATGTGAAAAAAAGCTTTGAGGAAACAGCGCTCGTAAAAAAAAGCCTTGACATTCTCACAAAACTCAGGGAAGTCCCTGAAACACAGGCCCTTTACAAGAATCTTTTTGAGGCGGAAGTAAAGCCGAGCTTCATTGGCTCGAGGCTTTTGTTCAAGGACATTGAACAGCTCGAGCTTCTTGACGAATACACTGTCTTGAAGTCCAGCGTGCAGATTTTCAAGCATCCCGACAAGACAGAGCCGCTTTACCTTGTCAATCCGCCGGAATACTCGCTTCCGCCGAACCAGTATTTTGTAATGAGCAAGACAAAGGAAATCGTTGCAGGTTACCAGCCGGGAAAAATTTCTTTGAGCTCGCTTTCAAAAAGCAGGAAATATTTTGAAAGGATTTACGAATCCACGATAAAGGATGTTGCGCGCGAGAACAAGGTCGAGCTTTCGAACGAGGAAATTTCCGAGCTTGCTGAAATTGTTGCGCGGTACACTGTTGGCTATGGGATTCTGGAAGTGCTTCTTTCGGACAGGAACCTCACTGACATTTACCTTGATTCGCCTATAGGCCAGAGGCCTGTTTATGCCGTGCATTCCGAATTCGGCCAGTGCCAGACAAACATTTTGTATACCGAAGAGGAGGCAGAGGGCATGGTCAGCAAGCTTAGGGCAATGTCCGGAAGGCCGTTTGACGAGGCCCATCCGGTGCTTGATTTTGACCTGCCTGACCTTGACACGAGAACAGCGATTATCGGCCCGCCGCTTTCCCCGGATGGAGTTGCTTTTGCATTCAGGCTTCATAAGACAACGCCATGGACCCTGCCCCAGCTTCTCGACAAGGGCTCCCTGAATCCCCTTGCGGCCGGCCTTCTTTCTTTTTTCATTGACAGCCAGGCAACCACTCTTGTTACAGGCAGCAGGGGTTCGGGAAAGACCTCCCTGCTCACTGCATGCATTCTCGAAATAATGCAGAATGC
>JAQTPU010000128.1 GCA_028712575.1 Candidatus Iainarchaeum sp. | reverse complement strand
CGATATCGGCGCCTATGAGTATGTTGGTAGCAGTGGCGGTACTTGTTCGGACGGAGTTCAAAATAATGGGGAAACAGGTGTTGATTGCGGGGGTTCCTGCCCTGTTTGCCAGAATTCGCTTTCACAATATGGAATTACCTGGACTTTTGACAAAGGATACAGAACAGGACAATTTGCCAACGGAGACTACTGGGTATTGGGGCCGGTTACAATTACCAGCATGACTCCCGTTTTTGACGGACAGCATAATGGCTGGGAAATAAATCCTTCCGGAGCGTTAAATCAGCAGGGATTCGATACCCGGGCTGAAACTTTTAACGCAGCGCTTGTTCCTGCACTTCCACGTACTGTCAATTCAAATTCCTCTATTGTAAAATCAATTTCTGTTATTCCTTATGCTCAAACAGGCCTCAAGACCTACCTCCAAACCGCAGCAGTGCTAACTGTTTTGGGAACTGTTCCTTCAGATGACGGAGCAAGCGTTTTCAGGCCAGCCTACTTCGGAAACCAAAAAACACTGTATTCCACTACTGGTCTGCAGATGAATATTCTTCCAAGGCTTTCCACGAGCCCGGCAATTGATGCTGTTGCGCCGACACTGGCTGCAGCAAAAAGAAAAATTGACAGGGTGCAACTGGTTCACAAACTTGGATACAGTGGTGACCAGATTCATCCGGTGGATAATTTCCAGCTTACCGACCCCTATGGGCCGGATGTTTCCAATAATAACACGGATGCTGCATTGCGCATAATGCTTGCAAAAACAGGCGATTCTGAAGCGGAAAGAAGCGCGGCGGTAATTGCATTGGTGCAGTACGGAATCGATGTTTTTGCAATGCGTGCGGCGGGACAAAGCTGGACTGCTGATGGCGGGCATGATTTGGGAATGAAACTTCCACTGGCTTTTGCCGCGGTTCTATTGAACAATCAGGCAATGAAAGATGCAGTAAGCACTGCGCCAAAAAACGCTTTTGCGGAAACCGGGAACACCTGGACAAGCCCAATAGGAACTGTTATCTGGGGACAAGACCGATGCAATTATGGCAATGAAGCACTGAGTTATTGGAATGACTTGCGCATGCAAGGCCATGAAAGTTCAAAAGACTGCAAAGACCCTTATTTGTTTATTGATGGTGGTTCTGTTCCGGGCGGATTATATCAGGGTTGTTGCACTTCCAAGGCGCTCAAGGGAAGCGCGCTTGTCGAATACCTTATTCCCGGAATGGCAAGCGTTTGGAATGACACTGCACAATTGACTTATGCCGACCGGTGGGTTTCTTTTGGAACCTGGACACAACCAGACACATGCGCTCCAATGACAGGGTTGTGTTCCGGTGGAAACAATCCGAATGCAGCCTGCACTTCGGCTAATGCCGCAACAGTTTGCACTGGCGGCACGTGCGATTATTCTGCCTTGTGGGCACAGGATTATGGCGTAAAATTCGGGGATAATCCGGCAAATCCAGGAACCTGCATTCTGGATACTGATGCTTCGGATGGAATTGGAAGGCTGCCGCAATTGCACGGCACCGGAGCAGACAGCAGATATCACAACAGCGTTTTTGTTGATGCCATGTGGGCAGCGCATAGAAATCCCTGAAATTGATTGCTGCAAAAACCGCTTTTATAAATGCTCTTTTTTTCAGAAGCAAATTAAAAACAGTTTGGCACCCATTATCTTCAAGTGTTTTAATGCCTGAACTTTTGTCTCTTGAAGATGGAAAAGAATTAGTCAAGCTTGCAAGAAAAAGCATTGAATATTACAGTGCAACAGGGGCTTTTTGGCGAGAAAAAGCAGGCAATGACAAATTTTTGAAGGAAAGAGGGGTTTTTGTTACAATTAACGAGTTTCCAAGCAAGGAATTAAGGGGCTGCATTGGCTTTCCTTATGGTGTGAAGCCTCTCTGGGAAGCGACAATTGAAGTGGCTATTGAAGCCGGTTTTCACGATCCAAGATTCCTGCCATTAAAAGCAGAAGAACTGGAAAAAATTCTGATTGAAGTTTCTGTCCTTACAGCGCCTGAAGAAATTTTTGGAGAAAAAAAGGATTGCCTAAAAAAAATCAAAATTGGCCAGGACGGATTGATAGTGCAGCGCGGATACAGGAGCGGATTATTGCTACCAATTGTGCCGGTAAATTATGCGTGGAATTCTGAAACATTGTTAGAACAAACTTGCATTAAAGCAGGGTTACCTAAAGCGACTTGGCGTTCTGCAGAAGTACATGTCTTCAAATTTTGTTCACAAATATTTACGGAAAAGCAACCTAACGGAAAAATCGAGGAAATCAATTTGGAAGAATCATTGAAAAAATAAATTTTTCTCATTGTTGAAAAATGTTCAATCCAACTATTTTTTACTCTTTTCAAGCCTAAAATTCTCACTATTCTTTTCAAATCACAAAGAGGGATATTTGATTTTTCTGACAGCCAGTTCCAGAGAGTAGTTTTAGAAATACACGCAAAGCTTGCAGTTTCATTAATCGAACCAAACCTTTTGATTGCCAAATTCCTTACTGCAATTATTCCCTCCCTGCTTAATTTGACAGAAACAAAATCAATATTTTTGCAAGATAATTGTATGACAATAGGGGCTCCGCCCCTATGGCCCTGTGAATCTCTCCGGGCGCTTCGCGCCACGGAGTATCAGATTGCGGGG
>JAQTPU010000022.1 GCA_028712575.1 Candidatus Iainarchaeum sp. | reverse complement strand
TTTCTTTTGTTCAATCAGGTAATAATGCTAAAGCGTGTTTTTCAGGAGCCTCCTGTGCTTTTTGGCGAGGATTTTTCTCCATCTTTGGAATCAATTTTGGATTCTGTGAGGATTTCTTTGCCTGTTTGGTGCAACTTGAAGTGCATTTATTGTTGCACTGGTGCTGAAGGAAAAGCAGAAGGCCTTGAGTTTGGGAAATTTTTGAATATCGTTGAAGATACAAAAAAACTTGGTGCAAAAACCATTAAAATTGTCGGGCATGGAGAGCCATTATTATACCCTAAATTGTTTGAGCTGCTTGACTTTATCCAAAAAAAACAAATGAAAACTGTGCTTTTTACAAACAACACTTGCATAACTAAAGGGATTGCAAGGAAACTTTTTGGTTATGAACTGAGCGTTGTTGCAAAGCTAAATAGTTTTGACGAGAAGACCCAGAATCTCCTTTGTGGCTGCAGCGCGTTTAATGATATTTGCTTCGGCTTGAATAACCTGCTCGAAGCTGGTTTTAATAAGACGAAACCAAGTAGGCTTGGCATAGATTCTGTTATTTGCAGGCAGAATTTTGAAGAGGTCCCAAAATTGTTCAGGTTTTGTAGGGAGAACAATATTGTTCCAAAACTGGAAGTTTTAACAATCAAAGGCAGAGCAAAAAAAAATTATTCTCCCGCTAAAATTCAATTGAGAAAATTGGTCCTCGGGTTACTTGAAATTGATAGAAAATGCTTTGGTTTTTCCTGGGATCCCGGCGCAAAACACATTGCTGAAAAACCCTCGGGCCTTTCAAAAAGCTGTTTTATTGATGAGAATGGTTTTGTTTATCCTACGACGGCATCTGAAAATAGTGCTGGCAATATTCTGCAAAAGTTGCTTAAGGAAATTTTGGTTTCAAAAGCTTTTGAAAACGCAAAAAAATCAGATGTTCATTTTAAAAAAATGATTTAATTGCCTATGGGGTTTTTGCTTCGTCCAGAATTATCCTTAAAGTGCTTTTTTTGTCAGGAATAATTATTATTTTCGGCACAACAAGGTTTTTCCTGAATTTGAATGCAATCAAGAAAACAAGCACTGCAATTCCCGCTGTTGTCAGGAAGACTGTTTTTAATCCATAAAGGTCGCCTATTATTCCGAATGCAATCGGCCCGATTGTTCCCCCAAGATAGTACATTGCATAGTAAATTCCTGTTATTTCGCCTATTTCCGCATTCGGCGTTATGTCTGAAATCAGGCTGTTTACTGAAGGAATAATGAGTGCCATTACGAATGCAAGCGCAAGGCAGAGGATTGCGAATATTTCGATTATGCCTGTTGAAAAGAACAGCATTGCTGAAACAATTGCCGCGAGCAGCAGGCCTGCAAGTATTATCTTTGTCTTTCCTTTCTTGTCTGCAAGGCCCGCGAGCGCAAAGCAGAACATGAAGGGGACGTGAAGCAGGCCGTAGAGCAGTGCAAGCCCTGCAAACCCTAGGTTGATGTCTTCGCTCATTAGCGGCAGGAGAAAATATATCACATGCATTATTATTGAATTGAAAAGAACAATTATTGCAAGCAGAATTGCTATTTTTCCCAGCCCCAAAAAATCCTTTATTTCTTTTTCATAAATTTTGTCTTTCTGTATCACTTCGCCAATTGCCTGCTGTATTCCTTCGCATTTTGTTTCTTCGGTGTTTGGTTCCGGCTTTATTTTCATGAAAATCAGCAGGCTTGCCATTGAAAACGGCACAAGCAGGAAGAACAGTGCATTTATTTCAATTGCAAAATATGTGAAAATTATTGCGGCTATTATTGTGCCGATTACTACGCCCAGGTTTGACATTGTTGAGTACCATCCGAATGCCTTCAGGTTGTTCTGCTTGTTTGTGTTCTTCCTTATGTATGCCTCTGTTGAAACCCAGAGCACGGGGTTTGCCACTCCGTGGATGCTTCTGGCAAAAACAAGGTCTGCTATTTTTCCCGCAAAGCCGTATAATGGCCCGAGTATTGCGTAAAAAACAAAAGCTATTTTTATGAGTTTTTCCGGCTTTGCCTTGTCAACAAGGTCTCCTATCGGCACGGATGCAAAGAAAATGAAAATATTCAGCGCTGCAAAAATCAGCCCCACAAAAGTGTAGCTTGGGGAAATTGATTTTATGTAAAGGGGAATGAATGGTTCAATAATGCCCCAGACAATTACAAAAATAAGCACTGTAAAAAGCAGCATTTTTATGTTTTTTGGCAGGTCAGGGCCGAGAATGCTGAAAGTGCTTATCTTGAAGTGCCTTGTCATTAGCAGCCCTTTAAGAAAATTTTTCCAGTTCTTCCTGCAGAACCCTGTTTATAAGCGCGCCGTTGGCCTTTCCCTTGAGCTCTTTCATTATGTCACCCATTAATGCGCTTGCAGCGCCGAGCTTTTTTTCACGGACTAGGGCTGAATTTTTTTCAATTATTTTCCTTATTGCCTGCCTTACCTGTTCATTTGAAGCCCTTTCAATGCTGAATTTCTGCATAATCAGGCTGAGGCTTTTTTCCGGGTTTTTTGCCCATTCCGCAGCAACGGAAAGCAGGACTTCTTTTGTAATTGCCCCGCTTCTTATTGCCTCAAGAATTTCAATTACCATCCTGTCTGTTATGTTTTCAACAGGGATTCCTGCCCTTTTCATTTCAGTGAAATTCTCAAGCAGCAATGTTGCGGATATTGTGGCATTGAACCCCCTTTTCAATAATTCCTCAAAAAAACAGGCATAATTGTTAAGCTTCATTTCGTTTGCCAGTTTCTCGCCCAAGCCGTGCTTTTTGTAAAGGGCAAGCCTCTGCTCAACTGTCAGGGGAATGCTTTTCTCAATTTTTTTCAATTCCTCTTGCAAGGTTTTTATGGGCGCAAGGTCTGTTTCAGGATACATCCTTGCAGCGCCTGGCAAAGGCCTGCTGTACTCGGAATTTCCGCCTTCAAGCGGGTTTCTTGTTTCTTCAGGCACTCCGATAAGCGCCTGTGAAAATCTCTGTTTTATTATTTCAATTGCAGCAAATGCCTTTTCTTCCTGGCCTGAAACAAAAGCAAAAGCATCTTCCTCGCTGCAGTCAAGCTTTTCCCTTACCTTCAAAATTTCCTCTTCGCTTATTCCATAATTCGGCAGTTCATCTGAATGGATTATTCCCTGAAGGCCTGTTTTCGCCTTTACATAAGCCGCAAGCTCAGAGCCGAACCGTTTTCCTGGCTGTGTCTCCCTGCCAAGCAGGCCTTTGCATTTTTCAAGCCTTAACCCAAAAACATTTTTTCCCTTCAAAAATTTGCATTCGGAATTTGAAAAAATTCCGTTCAAATCAACTGCCTGCCCTGAAAAGTTTTTTTCAGAAATCCCTTTTTCAAGCAGCTCTTTTTTCAGCCGGACAAGGTTGGACTGCCTTAATGCCTCTCTTCTCACATACTCGTCGATTATTTCAAGCTCCTGGACTCCCTTAATCTCGACCCGCGCGCCTTCAGCAATTGAAACATTCAAATCCTGCCTTATTGTGCCCAGGCCGCGCTTCACAGCACAGGTTCTTCTCAAAAGCTCGCCTATCTTCAGGGCGCATTCCTTCACTTCTTCAGGGCTTTTTAAGTCAGGCATTGTTGCAAATTCAATAAGCGGAATTCCCAATCTGTCAAGCCTGTAAACAATTTTTCCCTCTGTTTTTTCCATGGGCCTTGCGGCATCTTCCTCGAGTGCAATGCTTTGGACTCCGACTGTTTTGTTTGAAAGTTCAAGACTGCCGCCCACTGCAACAAGGGCAGTGCGCTGAAAGCCGCTAATTGCACTGCCATCTGCAATTGCTTTTCTCATGGTAATTATTTCATCAATGATTTTTGAGTTTGCCATTAATGCAATTTTCAATACTGTTTCCAATGCCTGTTTATCTGCGGGTTTTACTGGTTCATCATCAGTTTCCACAAGGCAATTTGTGCCGGAGTAAGCCTCATAAACACAAACAGTCCCTTTTTTGGCTGCTTCCAAAGCAGCAGCATCGAATTCTCCCAACTCCGAGGCGACTGCACGGATATACCTGTGAAAGATTTTGTCTGGTTTATCCTCTCTCAAAATAGAAGGGCAGCGGCAGAACAGTTTGCCCGTGTCCAGTTGCTGGTGGATTTCAAGCCCTGATTTCAGGCCAAGTTTTTCAAAATCAAGTTCCATTAAAACCAATAAAAGAATAAGAAAAAAGGGTTAATAAGGGTTACTCAGCAGCAGCGATTTTCTTTCCAAGCAAAAAGCACTTCTGCATTACTTTCTGGTTTTTCTGGATTTCATTTGCTTCCTTTGCCTTGATAAGGATTTTTCCGACAATCCGGATACTGCATATTTCGCAGAAATTTTTCAAGGCTTTTTCAGTTGTTTTCAATGATTTTCCGCCTTCCGCACCTGCAACAACAAGCACTGCTTTTTTTCCCTTTAATGTTTCCTCCCAGAAAGGGCAGAACCTGTCAAAAAAATTTTTCATCAGGCCGGAAACATTGTTGAAATAATTCGGGCTTCCCAATACAATAACATCTGCATTGAACATTTTCGGGTAAATCAGGCGCATGTCATCAGAAAGCCTGCAGGTTTTTGTTTTCTCGCAGCAAAAGCAGCCGTCGCATGTCAAAATCTGCTTTTCCCTTAGAAGAACCAGCTCAATCTGCGCCCCTGCCTCTTTTGCACCGTCAAGAATCCTCTTGAGCATTGCCTCTGTATTTCCCCTTCTCGAAGAGCCGCAGATTGCAAGGATTTTCATTTTACCACAAAAGAGGCCTTTGGTCTGGCTTCTTGCCATTTTTTAGTTCTTTCCGGCGTTCCCTTTCTATTTTATCTGCTTCGTTTTTCCTTCTGGCTTGTTCGGCAGCATTCATTTTAGCAAATGCCTTCCTTTTTTTTCTCTGCTCTAGCAATTCCCTTTTTTGCTTGCCACTCATTGGCCTGCGATGTGTGTTTCCTTTTGGCCTTTTAGGCATTTTTGTATCACCTTACTTATTCCTGCGCTTCTTCTTTTTATTTCTTTCTTCCCTGAACGAATTCCCTGCCTGGAGTGCAGAATTTTTCCCCGAGCAGGTGCATTACAATTTCCTCTAATTTCGGGTTTTTTGTTTCCGCATGGACAATTTCTCCCACAACAATCAAATGGTCTGCATCTTTCGGCTTCATTATTTCAGAAAGGGCGCACTCCAAAACAATTTTTGCTTTTTTTATTGCAGGCACTTTTACTTTTTTTCCCTGCACTGTTTCCAAGCCTGTTTTTTCCAGTTTGCTTTCCCCTTCCTTAATTTTTGCTTCGCACTCAATTGCTTTTTTCGCCCAATCGCGCGTAACAACATTAACAACAAATTCTCCTGTTTCCCTGATATTTCCCATTGTCCTTGTTTCCCTGTCCTGTATTCCAACCATTAACATTGCAGGGGAAAAAGAAATAGGGCAAATCCAGGAATAAGGCGCCGCATTAGCAATGCCTTTTTTATCAGTGCTTGTAACCACAACAACTGTGCGCGGGTAAATAAGCCTGATAAATTCGCTTGGGTCCATTTTTCCACGTTATTAAGGAACAGCAAAATTAATTTAAACTTCCTTGGTTATTGTTTGTTATATGGCTAATCCTGCAAAGAGGGGCGCTTCCAGAAGAAAGCCTGTTGTCGGACAAATTCCCTTGCCAATTGTTCTTGACGGGCACAGGCGAAATCCAATAGCAGCAGCCAATTCTCTCAGAAGAGCAGAGGAAGAATTCAGTTCAGCCATGCAGAGAATTGGCAGGCGCGGTGTAAATCCTTATAACTATAGGGCAGACCGCAGTGGAATCGATCAAAGAAAAGCAAATCTTGGCGCTTTGGTTGCTGCGGGCAGGCTTGCAGCCACAAGGTCAAAGCTTAGCCGTTTGGCACTGCTGGATGCAAAATTCAACATAGCAAATAATGCCGCTTTTACTGAAATGTTTTATGTTTTTCTCCGTTCCCGAAAGGCCAAGAGGCCTTTTTGTTTTGCAACAATTGACATGGATAATATGAGACGGATAAACGAAACACTTGGCCATGATAAAGCGGATGCTGTAATCGGGTTTTATGTGCAGCAGGTTTCAGGGGCTGCAAAAAAATGCGGCGGGTTTGTGGGGAGAGTCGGCGGCGATGAGCTGAGGATTTTCGCGCCTGTTAATGCAAGGGAACTTAAGCTGGCTTTAACAGAAGCTCTTGGGCGTTTGAAGGGCCGCAATATTAGTTTTTCCGCAGGTGTTGTTGCTTCCGAGTCTGTTAAAATGCTGTTGAGCGAGCAAAAAAAATTTGAGGCGCTTTGCGGTTATTCCGACAAAGCTACTTATGCAAGCAAAAAAGCGGGCAGAGCCCAGGTAACTATTTGGTAAATTATTGCCCTTCAACAGTGTTGTCCAAGGGGGTCCTTTCATTGATTTCTCCCCGCAGGTTTTTTCCAATCAGTTCTTTTACTTTTTCCCTGTCTTTGTAATTTCCAAGCAGCCAGGCCAGTTTTACGAATGCTGTTTCTGGCAGCATGTCTTCTCCGGGAATGACTCCCAGTTCCACCAAGTCCATTGCCTTGTCATAAACATGCATTTTCACTCTGCCGAAAAGGCACTGGGAAGTCATTACAACAATGCCTTTTTTTGCCATTGCCTTAATTGCAGGAAAAATCCCCTTGTGGGCTTTTTTTGTAATCTCATCAGGCATATGGCCGGGAGTGTGCCCCAGGCCTGTTCCCTCAATAACAAGGCCCTTGAATTTCTGTTTTGAAAAAAACTCAAACTGTTCGGGGAACATGTTGATAGTTATTTTCAGCAGGCCCACTCTTTCTTCAAAATTCGGCTTTATCACAAACTTTTCTTTTGACTTTCTCTGGTAATCCTTTTTCAAAAATTTTATTTCCCTTGTTTTATAATCCACAAGCGCGATTGCAGTGTCATTCACTGCCTTGAAGGCATCTCTCCTGCTTGTATGCAGTTTTCTTGTTTTGCAGGCAGGCAGTACTGCGCACAAATCATCGCTCTGCGAAGAGTGCATGCAGAGTGCAACCCCCGCAAAATCGGTTTTTTTTATGAATTCCGCAGCGCAGACAAGGTTCATTGCCGCGTCTGAACTGCCCCTGTCAGAACTTCTCTGGGCACCGACAAGCATTACCGGAATCGGGCATTTTTCAAGCACAAAAGCAAGAGCTGCAGATGCAACTGCAAGATTGTCTGTTCCAATTCCAAGGATAACTCCCTGCGCGCCTTTTGAATGCTCTTCCTGGACTGCCTTTGCAATCACTCCGAAGTGCCTGAAGCGCAGGTCATCGCTCCACATGTTCCTTATTAATTTTGAATTGAAATTCGCTATTTCAGAAAGCTCTGGAAACATTGCCATCAGGTCTTCAGGCGTAAAAGCGGTATAAACAGCGCCTGTCCTGTAATCAACCCTGCTTGCAATAGTGCCTCCTGTATGAAGAATTGAAATCTTCGGCAAAGAAGTATTCTGCCTTATTTCAAAGGCTTTCGGCTTTGAAACCTTTTGGCCTTCAGAAATTTTTTTTATTGATTCAATTTTTGCCGTTTCCAGGCCGACATTATAGCCTGATTTGAGCTTCAGAAAAACCATTCCGGCTTCCTTGCCCGGAATAACAGTGCCTGAAAATTTTTCTCCCTGGAAAACAGCCTCTGCAAAATCCCCTTCCTTAAGTGAATTCTTTTTCAAAAATTTTTTTTGCATAAAAACCATCTTTTTGGATATTATTAACTGCAATTTTCATTTTTTAAAACAAACTCTATTTTGTTAGAGCCCGAATAGGGAATCACTGCGCTTATGCCTGAAAGCGAGGGATTTGCCTTTTTTGTCGCCTCTTCGCATGACGCGCCCAGCATGCAGGCCTCGCAGTAACATGCCTGCCTGCATTCCCCGTTTGTCATCCGCGGAATATCGCAGCCATTTGCAATGCAGCTTTCTGTCCCTATTATTTTCAGGGCAACAGTGTTGGTGTCAGAGCCAGCATTTTCCCCGTAAGCAATAAGCTCTATTTCAAAATTGCCTTCAAGAATGTCAAGGGGAATCCGCATCTGTGCCCTTTCGCCCGGCAGAAGCCTGTTCAGCGGCATTGTTTTTGAAGCCGCTTCAAAAAGTTTTTTCTTCCATGTTCCTGCTTCAAGGTATTTCTGGAAAACATTTGCATTCAGCTGCCCTGAAAGCATGGGTTGTTTTCCCGAATTTTCAAGTTCCACGCTTATTTCCGCAGGCTCTTCGCTTAAATCAATTGTTTTTTTTGCCTCAACCTTTTTGAATCCAATTTGTGCTGGCTCTGAACCGAAATAAATTTTGCAGGCATACATTCCGCCCGAAAAAGAGCATCTTGCTGCAGTCAGGATTGTCCGTGCATCCTTGAAAGAAATTTTTCTTTCGTCCCATTCAATAAGCCCGCATTTGTCGCTTGCATTGCAGCAGATTTTTGCATTGTTGCATTCAAAAGCAACGCTCCTGTTTTCCGTGTCAAACTGCTTTGCGGAAAAGCCTGAATTATTGAAAGTAATATCCAGAAAAACCGGTTTCCCTTCCTTCAGCTGCGCCCCTTTAAGGTTGTTTAACAAAAGCTCCCCGGAATCCTTGTTCTGCAGAATATTTGGAAGAATTCCAAAGAAAATATAAATCAGCGCAATAGCAACAACTGCAAAAACAAGCATCCTGAAAACATTCATTTTCATCTTCTCCTTCGCATTCTTTCTTCAGGCCTTGTTTCAAGATGAAACTGCCAGACCAGGAGCCTTGTAAGGATTGTGGAAACAATATAGCCTATAAGCGTTATCAGGACAAGCATTCCCCAGTTTTCAGTCCTCAAAAAATAGGTTGTAAAGTCCCCGCTCCAGAAACGCAGCCTTAAGGAAACATAAACAACTATCCCAAAAGCAAGCAGGAAAACCAGTATTTTCCAGGTGTTTGAAATTATTCTTCCGGCAAAACTCATATTTCCTCACCAAGCTTCACGCGTTTCTGCTGTTCGAACATTTTTATTATTTCGCTTGTTGTTGTGGCCTCTTCGGCTTTTTTGTCTGTTCTAATTGCCGTCATCCTGGGAAAGCGCAGCGCCAGTCCCTCGCCTGTTTCCTTTTTTGCGGCAGTATGCACAGGGCTTTTTGTTATCTCATCAGCAACTGCTTCCACGACGTATTTGGGCTCGGTCCATACATCGGGCACAAGCTCCGAATCAACCCTGGGGGGGCGGTTTTTTGTTTTTATTTTGCTAAGGATTTTTTCCAGTTCCACGATTTTTTCCTCGCTCATTCCAGTCCCGATTTTTGCAATGCTCCTGAACACATCCTCCCTGCTGTCATAAACAGCAGTAAGCAGCGCACCCAATCCAAATTCTGTTCTCATTCCTCTTCCCTTGAAATAACCTATTATTACGACATCAAGCGTGTCATCAAGCTCGCCTTTGTAGGAACGCTTCAGCTTTATCCAGGCGAATTTTCTCGCACCGGCAATGTATTTTGCATTAAGGTCTTTTGCAATAATCCCTTCAAGCCCTTTTTCCACATTTTCATTGAAAAATTTGTCAAGCTCTTTCGGCGAGTCAGTGACAATGCTTTTTGTAAGCTCTATCGTATGGCCTTTTTTCAGCATTGATTCGAGAATTTTTCTCCTCTCCTTAAAAGAAAGCCCCATTAAATTTTTTCCATTCTCAAAAAGAACATCAAAAATAAAAAGTTTCAATGGGAATTCCTTTGCCTTTTCATTAATGCAGTATTTCCGTTTTCTTTGGATTGTAACCTGGAAGGGAAGGTATTCCCCTGTTTCCTCGTTCACTGCAAGCGCCTCTCCCTCAAAAATCGCCTCTTTCGCCTTTATTTGCTCTCTCACAGCCTCGGCTATTTCCGGAAACATTTTTGTCATGTTCTCCGAGCGCCTGCTGAAAATAGTGACTTCCTCGCCTTTTTTATGGATTGCAAGCCTGAACCCGTCATACTTTGCCTCTACTGCGCACTTTCCCAGCTTTTCAATTATTTCCTCTGCAGAAGGCAATCTCTCCGCCAAAGTCGGCCGTATAGGGACGCCTACGGAGATTTCAATTTCATCAAGCCCCTTTAAACCTTTTTTTTTCATTTTTTTTGCAATGCTTCCCAAGTCAGAATGCACGTTGTATTTTGCCTCAATCATTTCCCTGATTTTTGCCCTTAACTTTCTCTCCAGTTCCTCTTTTCTCTTTTCAGGCTTTTTTTCCTTTAATTCCTTTTCAACCGCCTCAACAAGCTTTTTGTCTTTTTTTGCCTCTTCAAGCAGGTTTATTGCAAAAGCGTCCATTATTGTGGGGTCCCCGATTCCAAGGCGTAAGTTTCCCAGCGGAATCCTTATAATAAATTTTGCTTCAAGCGGCTTTGCGGAATTCAACAGTTCCGCCAAAAGCCTTATTTTCAGGTCCTGGCTTCCGCTCCCTTCGGCTTTTGCAATCTTCAAAAAATTCTGGAAAACCTTTGAAACAGAAAGCTCTTCTGAAAAAAGCGCGCTCTGCCTTTTCTTTCCGCAAACCTCTTCACGAGGGGGCCCTCCTCCTGATCGACGCCACACAGGGGATCGAAGCGCAAACCCTGGCCAACTACAAT
>JAQTPU010000127.1 GCA_028712575.1 Candidatus Iainarchaeum sp. | reverse complement strand
AACAATATCATATGCTCCCGAGGCAACTGCAAGGACACCGCTTCTTAATGCTACTCCGCCAGAAGCGCAGGCAGCCTCTACTCTTGTTGCAGGAATAGGATTCAGCCCTAATTGGTCTGCAATCAATGCCCCGATATGTTCCTGCCCAATAAACCTGCCTGAAGCCATGCATCCGCCGTAAATTGCCTGCACAGCGCTGCCTTCCACATTAGCGCTCTGGATTGCCTTTACTCCGGCTTCAGCTATCAAATCCCTGAAACTAATGTCCCAGTGTTCAGCAAATTTTGTCAATCCAACGCCTATTATTGAAACACTTCTCATGCTTTCACCCTTAAATTGCTTTTATCTTCTTTCTGTGCCTTGCGTATTCAGCATAATCAACGTATTCTTTTTCCTTTATCATTTCCAGCACAGGAATTTTTGCACGCTTCTTTTCAATGTTTTTTGTGACAGTAATGTAAAAAGCGTCGCTTCCGCTGCCTGACCCATAGCTTGCCATTAAAATTTTTTCTCCCGGCTTTGCAATGTCCAGCACAGAACAAAGGCCAATCATGCTGCTTCCCGAATAAGTGTTTCCAATCATTGGAGTTATCAATCCCTGTACAATTTTCTTTTCTTCTATTCCAAAGCTTTTTGCAATCTGTTTCGGGAATTTTCCGTTCGGCTGGTGGAAAACAGCGTAATCAAAATCAGTTGGATTCATTTTTATTTTTCCAAGCAATCCCTTTACTGCCCCTGTTATGTGCTTGAAATAAGCCGGTTCTCCAGTAAACCTGCCCGCATGCTGTGGAAATTCTGCATGCTGCCTTCTCCAGAAATCCGGAGTGTCAGTTGTAAAAGAATAAGTTTCGTTTATTTCCGCGATTACCTCGTTTTCCTTCCCTCCAAGAAGCAAAGCACCTGCTCCGCTTCCTGCAGTGAATTCCAGTGCATCATTCGGCCTTCCCTGTGCAGTATCCGCGCCGATTGCAAGGCCGTATTCAATCATTCCGCTTTTTACAAGGCCCATGCATATCTGCACGCCTGCTGTTCCAGCCTTGCATGCAAACTCCAAATCTGCAGCCATTAATTCCGGAGCAGCCTGTATTGCATCGCCTACAATTGCGGCTGTCGGCTTTACTGCATAAGGATGGCTTTCCGGGCCTACATAAATTGCCCCGATTTTTTCAGCGGAACTTTTTGCGACTTCAAGTGCTTTTCTTGCGGCATCAACTGAAAGAGTGCACGCATCCTCATCAGAAGCAGCAACTGCCTTTTCTTTCACTCCTATTCCTGCGGAAATTTTTTTCCCGTCTTTTTTCCATACGCGCGCAATTTCCTCTACAGTAATCCTTCGTAAAGGGACCTGCACTCCGTAACCGACAATTCCAACCATTATTGCCCACCTTTTTCCATTAATTGCTTTCAGGACTCCATTCTAAAAATGTCTTAAGTTTTTTCATTTCCGTGTCGTGCCTTTTCAAATACAATTTTCCTTTTTTTATTCCCAGCGCATCCAGTATTGCAGCTCTGTTGTAAGCTTCAAATCTTGTTAATAAAGGTTCAAGAATATATCCTGGATGGTGCGGTGCTGTATTTTTCATTGTCTGCAAAAAGTCACTGATGCTTTTTTTTTCTGCTTCTGCGGCTTCTGCATATTCAGGCATAAATTTTACGAATATTGGGATTTGCTCAAGTGCCCGTCTGCAAATTATTTTTGCGCTTGCAGCGGAAATCGGGCCCTGTGCTTCCCAGATCAAATACTGCTGTGCAATTAATGGCATTGCTTTTCTTGTTTGCTCCGGATACAATTTAAGCCCCAAGAGCAAATGTTTTGCAATTTGCACATGTGCGGCTTTTGCAAAGATTTTTTTTCTTTCTTTGTATTTCCGGAATAACCCTTCTATTTTTTTGTCTACCGGTCTCGGTTCCGGCTTTCTCTGCCGCTTTGGCATTTATTTTGCCTCCAGTAATTCTTTTGCCCTGTCAACCTTAATATTCCTTTCTTTAACCATTTTTTCCGCAATTTTGTCAATCTGTTTTCCTTTTGCTCCTGCAAGCACTGCAATGTTTTTTGCATGCAGTTTCATATGGCCTCTTTGAATGCCTTCTGTTGCCAATGCCCTCATTGCAGCGAAAGTATTTGCCAGGCCAACACAAGCCATTACTTCCCCAAGCTCCCCGGCGCTTTTAACTCCAAGAATTTTCACTGCTATTCTCGCTATCGGATGGGTTTTTGTTGCTCCCCCTACAAGGCCAACTGCAAGCGGCAATTCAATTTCCCCGACCAAATCTCCTTTTTTATCCTTATAATATTTTGTCAAGGGCTTGTATTTTCCCTTGTTCTTCCAGCCTGCAAATGTATGGGCTCCTGCTTCCACTGCCCTAAAATCATTGCCTGTTGCAATTACAACAGAATCAATCCCGTTCATTATTCCCTTGTTGTGCGTACAAGCCCTGAAAATGTCTGCTTCTGCAAAAGCATAGGCATTCAAAATTGCTTCAACAATTTCTTCCCCTTTAAAGCCGCCTTCCTTAAAGCTCTCTTCAAGGCTTTTTTTTGAAAAAACGGCTTTTGCCTTCACTGTCCTGTAAACAGCAAGATTGGAAATTATTCTCAGCAATACCTTTCCCCCGCTGATTTCTTCAATCCTTGGGGTTACTGCCTCGCACATTGTATTGATTGCGTTTGCGCCCATTGCATCCCTGACATCAACAACAATTTCCACAACAAGCATTTTTCCCTTGATTGTTT
>JAQTPU010000021.1 GCA_028712575.1 Candidatus Iainarchaeum sp. | reverse complement strand
CCCTTATCAGCTCTTCAAGTTCATTGAACCTGCTGATGCTCTGCAGTTCCTCTTCCTCGATTACAGGCACATGGCCGATTGTTTTCTGCCTTGATTCTTTTGCAATAATCATTGGGCTTGAGGAGAAAACATGCCTCGCATGGCTTAATTCAACCGCTTTTTTCACTATTTCAATCCTGCTGTTTCCCTTGCCGATTATCAGTGTCTCTTTCCTTGCAGTCGCCCTGAAAGGCGCATGGCTGAAAACAGCAAGCTCTACCCCCAAATCATGGATTTTTTCCAGGCCTTCATCCTCTATTTTTTTGTCAAAAAGCTCTTTGGGCTTTTCCTGTTCCTCGAACAAATCAATTTTTTTAATCAAATTCACTCCGAGAATGTCCTCCAGGGCTTCAGCCTTTCCCAGGGAAACATTCGCGCCTTTTTCATACCTGTGGACAGATTCCGTTGTTGAATCAAGCTTTTCCGCCAATTCTTCCAGCGTAAAGCCCATTTCTTTTCTTCTTTTGCGCAGCTTTTCAGAGTCAAGCTCAACAATCTCCCTGCCCTTGAAATATTTCACGCTTGGCAGGTTTTTTTCAAGCAGTTCCGAAAAACCCCTGAAACTAAGGACATTAAGGCCGTATCTTTCATAAACAGAATTCTCCCTTAATGTGAAGGCCTTGCTTTTTTCCCCAATTACAATTGCAATTGCATTGAAAAGCCCGGCTATTCTTTTCAGCTCAAAAGCCTGTTCCTCGCGCAAAGCATCAATGTTATTCAGGACTTTTGCCACAAAAAGAAGGCCGTGCCTTCTTGCGGCAATGTCAAAGCAGGAATGGGTCTGCAGAAAGCTTTCTACGACAAACCCTTTTTCCTTCAGAAGGGCGATTGTTCTCATCAAAAGGACTTCTCTCATTACAGCGCACCCAGAAAGAACCCGATTAACGCAACCAGCATTCCGATTTTTGAATACTTCTGTGCAGCTTCAAGCCTTCCGTCAAAAAAAAGTTTTGCAGAATACAAAAAAGCAAGCATTGCAATTGTAATAATCATGGGATAAAAGAAATTTCCAAAGCCAAGCACAAGGCCTGCCAGAATTGCAAGGGCAAAAGCAACAATATAAAGCACGAGCACAAGCAACCGCAGTATGTGCATTTCCACGAGCATTGGCAGTGAAACCTTCACTCCCCTGTCTGCACCCATATCCTGCGTATCCTTTATTATTTCCCGCGCGGCGTTTGCAAGCAAAGCAGAGCCTGCAAGCACAAGGACAATTCCGTATTTTCCTGCCAAGGATGCCCCGAAAACAAGAGTGAAAGCTGTTCCGAGCGCAACCACCCAGTTTCCAATGAATTTTGCCTTCTGCAATTTTGCAGAATAAATAATTAGTATTGCAGTGAATGCAAGCGAAATCAACAGGCTCTGCAGCGGCAGCCATAATGCAAGGCAGTTTCCAATTGCAAACAAAACAAGCGAATAAATGAGAGCCGATTTTCTCGAGATTTTTTCGCTTGGAATGGGCTTTTTCGGCCTTAATTTCCTGTCTATTTCAGAATCAAAAACATCGTTTATTGCCTGGCCTGCCCCGCAGACAATAAAGGCAACTGCCATTGCTATTGCAAGCATCTGCCAGGAAACAAAAACCTGCCCTGTTGAAGCTGCAATTACAAACCCGATTAGCACGCCGAAAGCAGCCATTATGCAATTCAACGGCCTTACCAGTTCAAGCAGTGCAATCGGTTTCATATAAAAAGAAAGGATAAAAGAAATTTTAAAACTGTTTCTTTTCACATGTGCGGGAGTTTTGGTTTTTTTCTCAGCATGCTGGTTTTTGGCTTGCCGATTATCTGCCTTACAATTTCTTTTCCATCTGGGCTTATTTTGAATGATTTTGCCCTTGGAATTGAATAATCATGAATCAAAGGGTTTCTGTGAAAATCAACCAATAATCTTGCTGTCTGCCCAAGGCTTATTTCTTTTGCCTGCTTTTTTTTGCCGATTTCTTTTACTCTTACATCCCATTCTGCCCTTGCATCCTTGTTTATTCCTGAAATTCCAATTCTCTTTAAGCCGTGCCTTTCCCAGAATTTTGCCCTCTGGATTGTTTTTTCCCTAGGTTCAATTGCCTGTGCTGAAATCGGCCTTATTGCCACTGACTCTGCTGTAATAAACCTTGCTTTCGGCTCAAGTTTTGCGAGCTGTTCTTCTGCTTTTTTAAACAAAAAGCTTCCAACTCTTTTTCTTTGAAGCGCAGTGTCAATGCAAAACATGCCTGTATGAAAAGACCTTGATTTTGAACTGTAAACAAAAAAAGCACCGCCGACAACTTGGGCATTGGCTCCTTTTCCAATTACTGCAAGCGCAATATACGGGCGGATTGACCCGTGTTCAGATAACAAGTCTTTTTGCATTTCCTGTATTGTCGGCCCTGTTTTTTCCCCAAAATTAGAATGGTATATTCCCATATAACTTTTCAAAAATTCTTCCGGCACTGGATTGTGCCTTCCGAAAACAACTGCCCTGAGCCCCTGCCTGTGCATAAGAAAACCTTTTCTTAATTAACAGTAGGGCTAAGAGTATTAAATAGTTTTTGAATTGATTTTTCAGTAAACTGCCATTAAAAATGGAAACGTAAATATGATTGCAGAAACAATTGTGAAAACCAGGGAAATAATTAGCTGTTTGGCTGAAGCTTTTGCGCTTTCCTTATGTTCCGTATAACAGGCAATTCCAAATAGGACATTGAATATTGACAAAAGCAGAGTGCAGAATCCGAGAGCGAGGCTTTTACGATGCGTCGCAAAATTTCGTTTTGCAATGTTCTTTCAAAGAAAATGCTTTTACTTTCCTTTTGAAGCGCTTTTCTTGACTTTGTGCTTTAATCTGAATCTCTGGCTTCCGCATTTTCTGCATTTTCTCGGCTTTCCAGTCCCTGACTTGTTTTTGGAATTGCATTTCATGCAAATCCACATGTTCTTGAAAAGCCTTTTGTCTGCCTCTTCGAATCTCGCCATGTGCAAAACCAATTCATTTATAAAAATTCTTGAAAATAAGATATTTAATTATTCAGGAATAAATTCTAATCGAATAAAACTTTTATAAATCAAAACTAATATAAAGGTTATTCAATTGAATTCTTTTGGTTTTGCCCCTATTGTCTAGCCCGGTTAAGGACCTCAGCCTTTCAAGCTGATGACCTGGGTTCAAATCCCAGTGGGGGCACTCCAATCTTTTTCTTTTGGCATTTGCAATATATTTTTAAAAACTATAGTACTATAGTACATTGGGTGATGTTTGATGGGAACCACTACTATCCAGGTTGAAAATCCTACAAAGGAATTATTGAATGAGCTGAAAAAAAACTATAATTCAAAAACCTATGACGAAGTGATTAATGCACTTGTAAGCAGAAAAACAAAGTCAATGTACGGCGGGCTCGGAAAAGGCAAAAAAGTTTCTGCCTCGGAAATGATGAAAGGCCTGCGTGACAAAAATGACAGACTCTAAATTATTCCTGGATTCAAGTGTCTGGCTAGGTTATTTTTTAGGAAACTTGCCGGAAGCAAAAAACATAGTTGACAGCCAGGAAAACATTCTTTTGACTTCAATCATTTCAATCCATGAAATATGCAAGCGGTTGAAAACTCTTGGAAAAACAGAAAAAGAAACAGGAAGCGCAATCAGGTTCATTGAGGACAACAGCATAATAGTAAACCTGAATAAAGAAATTGCAATAAACGCAGTGAATTGTTGCGCAAAATACAAATTGCATACAATAGACAGCCTGATTTATTCAAGCGCCAGGGCAATGGAAACAATTTTTGTAACCGCTGACAGCGATTTTAAGGAAACGCCAAAAACAAAAATAATTGCGGCCCCCAACCGAGGAAGCGCCTGAAAAAGGAAAAACAAGTTGCTTGTTTTTACTGCAGTGGGGGCACTCCGTTCTTTTTTCCCGTGCGAAAGGTTTAAATAAACATAGTTGCCTAATTATTAGTATACTAACTATTTTGGTTTTGTTTATGGTTAAAAGCGGGTTTGAAACAGACGCGTTGCGCGTGAAAATGCTTACCGGGGTTTTGATGAGGCTTTCCAAGCAGGACCTTGAGAAAAGGCTGGAGAATGCAAAAGCCGGGCTGAACCCGCTTGGCCTGGGCATTCTGAAAATGATTTCCAAAGGGGACTGCACAATCAGCTGCTTGAGCCAGGCAATGTTCATTGCTCCGGCAACAATTGTCCCTGTGATAGATTCGCTTGAAAAAGGCGGTTTCATAATCAGGAAATCAGACCCTGCTGACAGGAGAAAAAACCCGCTTGTGCTTACCGAGAAGGGAAAGGGGCTTCTTTCAAAAGTGCCTTTCGTGCATAAGGATGACCTGCTTGTCAGGGGCCTTGAAAGGGCAGGCAGGAAAAAAACAAGCCGGCTGATTGCAATTCTCTGCGGGCTTGTTGATGCGCTTTCAGGGGATGCGGAGATTTCAAAAAAAATACTCTGCAGTGCAAACGGCAAAAAAAAGGTGGAAAAATGAATGCAATAGAGGTTTTGGCGCTTACAAAAAAATTCGGGGATTTCACTGCAGTTGACGGCATTAGTTTTTCTGTTGCCGAAGGCGAGATTTTCGGCTTTCTTGGGCCGAACGGTGCGGGAAAAAGCACTTCAGCCTATATGCTTACTACGATTTTGAAGCCCACGAGCGGAACAGCAAAAATAAACGGCTTTGACATTTCACATGACCCTGAAAAAGTGCGCAAAAGCATTGGGATTGTTTTTCAGGACCAGACTCTTGACAGCAGGCTGAGCGCTTATGACAATCTTGACATCCACGGGAGGCTGTATGACATGCCCGCCCCTGACAGAAAAAAGAAAATAAGGGAAGTGCTCGGGCTTGTCGAGCTTTTGGAATGGGAAAAAAAGCTTGTAAAGACTTTTTCGGGCGGAATGAGAAGAAGGCTTGAGATTGCGAGGGGCCTGCTGCACACTCCGAAGATTATTTTTCTTGACGAGCCGACATTGGGCCTTGATGCGCATACAAGGCGCCATATCTGGACATATATACAAAAGCTGAAGCAGCAGGGAATCACTATTGTCCTTTCAACGCATTACCTTGAGGAAGCGGATGCCTTGTGCGACAGGATTGCGATTATTGACCATGGAAAAATAATTGCCCTTGACACTCCTTCGAACCTCAAGAAAATGCTTGGCGGCCAGGTTTTGTCGCTAAAAAGCGCGGATAACCGGAAAATACTTGAATTGGTGAATAAAAAAAAGCTCGGCGCCAATGCCAGGGTTATTGCGGATGCGGTTTCTTTTGAAGTAAAAAACGGCAGTGAAGCGATTCCTGGCATTGCCAGTGCTATGGAAAAGGCCGGAATAAAGCTGGAGAGCATTGAGCTTCATGTTCCAAGCCTTGAGGATGTTTTTATTCAGCTTACTGGAAAGCAGATAAGGGAAGAGGGCAACGGCCAGTCTGATTTCAAAAGGAGGCTGGTTATGCATGGACATTAATATGGGCAAAATTTATGCTGTCTGGCTGCGCGAAGTCAAGCGTTTCACTAATTCCAAGTCGAGGATTGTCGGAAGCCTTGCAATGCCGCTTCTTTTTCTTGTGGCTCTTGGAGGGGGAATTGGCTCGCTGATTCCCGGTTTTAATTATCAGGCATTTATCCTGCCCGGAATTATTGGAATGACTCTTTTGTTCAACTCGATTTTTTCAGGGGTTTCAATTATCTGGGACAGGGAATTGGGTTATCTGAAAGAGCTTCTTGCAGCGCCTACAAGCAGGACAACAATTGTAATCGGCAAAGCCCTCGGAGGCGCGACAACCTCTGTCCTGCAGGGCCTTATTATTCTAATCCTCGGCATATTGTTCGGGCTTGCAAGCCCTTCTATTGCGGGTTTTTTGCTTGCAATAATTGTAATGGTGCTGTTTTCCACTTTTGTGGTTTCAATAGGAATCATTTTTGCTTCAGTTATTACTGAAATTGAAACATTCCAGCTTTTGGTAAACCTCCTGATGTTCCCCCTGTTCTTTCTTTCAAATGCGCTTTTTCCGCTTGACAAAATGCCGGACTGGCTCAAGGCTTTGAGCAATGCAAACCCTGTCAGTTATGGAATAGATGCGCTCCGCACTCTGATAAACGGCGCAGGCTCAATGCCGTTCGCGCTTGACATTGCAGTCCTGGCAGTGATTCTTGCAGTTGCACTCCTGTTTGCAGGGTTCCTGTTCAACAGGACAAGCATATGAGTTTTTTTTGCATTGCATAGGTATTAATTGTTTTTCATGGTATGTTATATTGTTGATGCTGAAGGGGTGTTTTTATGGGTTTTTTTGACAGGATTTTTGGCGGAAATGGCAGGGAAGAAGGGCTTTCCAATCAGGCAAGGGCTGATTGGAGCATGCCGAGAAAAGGCCTCTGCAAGTTTGAAGTGCAGGGCTCCTATCAGATTCCTTCTGTCGGCACTGTCATAGTCGGAATGGTGCGCGAGGGCGTGTTAAAAACAGGGCTTTCCTGCAATGCGAATGAAAAAACAGGAAAAGTGCGGAGCATTGAAAGAAGGAGAATTCAGGTTGCAGAGGCAAGTGCGGGCGAGCTTGTCAACATGTCCCTTGATGGTGTCCTGAAGCAGGACATTTCAGCGGGCGATATTCTGGAATTTTATTGAATTAGCCGGAATGCTTTTCATTGCAATTCCTTATTAACTGTTTCTTTTTTTTAAAATTATATGCAGTGTGAAGTCTGCGGGAAAGAAACCGGCAGTGCAAAAAAAATTTTGCTTGACGGCATTGAAATGCTTGCCTGCAAAGAGTGTGCGCGCTTCGGCCTTGAAGCGGAAAAGCCAAAGCCTGCCGGAAAAATTGATTTTGAGGAAAAGGAAATTGAAAAGGCCGGTTCTTTTGACCTTGCTTTGGATTTGAAAAAAGGCTTCGGCAGGATTATTTCCTGTGCAAGGCAGAAACAGGGCCTTACTCTTGAAGAATTGGGAAAAAAAATTTTTGAACCCGCCTCCCTGCTTAAAAGGACTGAATCTGAACACCTGAAGCCTTCCGACGCGCTTATTAAAAAGCTTGAAAAGGCACTGCAGGTAAAACTAAAAGAAAAAATTGAAGAGTGAAACAATGGAACTGGTTGAAATAGCGGCATGGGCAATCGGAATACTGCTTTTTTTGATAATCACTACTTTTCTCCTTAAAAAATTTGCAAAAGCCCAGACCTTTTACATAGGGTCAATGATTAAGACGACAAAGCCGCTGCCTCTTTTTGACAGGTTTGCAGAGCACAAAACAATTCTCAATGCATTTGCGGATTTCGGACTTGTGCTGGGCTTCGGCGCAATAGGCATTGATTACCTGTTCGGAAAAAAACTCAAGGCAATCCCCAGAATAATCCTTTTTATTGCAAGCATTGCGCTTCTGACTATTGCATTCAACCTTGTTTTTTCCTCACTGCTTTCAAGCCCGTTCACTGAAAAATATTCCTATCTTATGGCATTGGGCTTTGGAGTAATGGGGTTTGCCGGCTTCATGGTTGTTACTCTTGCAGTTTATGCCGAATACGTGATTACAAACGCATTAATGGGGGCAAAATCCTGCCCCGGAGTTGCACCCCTGATTCCCGGAGTTTCCCTGCCGAAATTTCCAGTAACAATCCCCCTGCACGGCTGGATTTCACTTCTGATTATTCTCATTGTCCATGAAGGAATGCATGGAATACTCGCAAGAAAAGCCCTTGTCAAAATCAAAAGCACAGGCCTTTTATTGATTGGAATTTTTCCAATAGGGGCTTTTGTAGAGCCTGATGAAGGGCAATTAAAACGCACAAGGGAAAAAGACCAGCTGCGTGTTTTCAGTGCAGGTCCGACTGCAAACCTTGCCGCTGCGGCTGTTTTTGCAGTTCTTTATTTTACAGTATTTGCCGCAATTATCAATGTTTCTCTCCTTGAATACAAGCAGAACGTGGCAAAAGTCGTTATATCCAATGTTGACCAGAACATTGATGTTTGCGGCCAGATAAGCCCAAGCCCTGCTTTTGGAAAACTTGACAAAAACATGGTTGTAATTGCAATCAACGGCAAAAACATCTCTTCAGCAGAGGACTGGTCAAACCAGTTGCGTGAAATAGGCAAAAACACTTATTTCCTTACACTGCAGAAAGACCAGAATTCTCCCGATAAAAACGTTTTCCAGGCAACAATAACACCGGACAGCATGGGTTATCAAGGGTATACTGTCCAGGACCAGTTAAAGCCGGATACAAAATTCTCGCCTTATTACATTTACTTTGTGCTTTCACTAAGCTTCATTTCCAGCTTCTTATTCTGGTTCTGGATACTGAATTTCTTAGTGGGAATTGCAAACTTCATGCCTCTCGAGCCCTTTGACGGAGGAAAAATAACAAAACTAATCCTTCTCCCGTATCTTGGCTTCTGGAAGGTTCCGCAGGAACAAAAGGAAAAAGCAATCGGCAAAATTTTCTTCTGGTTAGTGCTCGCACTACTGATTCTCAATGCAGTGCCGTTTTTGCTTTAAGCAAACATAAATTTAAATTATTCAAAAGCCATTCATAACAGTGATTTTATGCCTGCAAAACCACGCCATGAAACACCCGGTTACAGGCTGCGTGTAAAACACCTGCCAACCAATTGCCCCAAAAAACTATGCGCATTTTTAGCTTTCATAAAAAAACATTAATGGCGCCCGTGTTTAAATAGGTTTAGGGTTTCTTTCTTTTGGCAACCTACATTTTCTTTCTTTTAAAAGAAAGAAAAGGCCGAAAAAAAGAAAAAGGAGAGAGCAAAAATTGCTCTCAAAAAAGAAACTTTTTGTTGTTGTTTTTACAATGAGGCTAATCCGAGGCCGCCGTGTCCCTTGTTCATCTGTGCCCTTGCCTGTTCCGAGCCTTTGATGTATGGGCTGTGGACTCCGGTGAAGATTGTGATTACTTCAATCTTGTTCTCGAATGTAGGGTCAACTCTTGCTCCCCAGATTACAACTGCTCTTGGGTCGACTTTTTCAGTCAGCATTTCCCCGACACCGTTTGCTTCTCCCAATGTCAGTTCTGGTCCGCCTGTAATGTGAATCAAGGCGCCTGTTGCTCCTGTAATGTCAACATCAAGCAATGCGTTCTTCAAAGTGTCTTCAACAACTTCATTGACTCTGTCAACAGACTTTGATTCACCGACAGCAATTACTGACAGTCCCTGGTTTGACATTACGCTCCTGACATCGGCATAATCCAGGTTAATCAATGACGGCTGTGTGATTGTTTCAGTAATGCCTCTCACTGTTCTTGCAGTTACTTCATCAGCAACCTTGAATGCGTCCTGAATCGGCAAATTAGGAACCAATTCAACCAATCTGTTGTTGTCAATTACAACTACTGTGTCTGTCACTCCGCGGAGCGCTTCGATTCCTTCCTCTGCTTTTACAAGCCTTGCTTTTTCCAAAGCGAATGGGTATGTAACCATTGCGATTACAATTGCGCCCTGTTCTTTTGCGATTTGTGCAATTATTGGCGCTGCTCCAGTTCCTGTTCCGCCGCCCATTCCTGCGCTCAAAAAGAGCATGTCAACGTGGGACAAAACTTCTTCAAGTGCGGACCTGCTTACTTCAGCGGCTTTTGCTCCGATTTCAGGATATCCGCCTGCGCCCAATCCTCTTGTAACGCTTTTTCCAATCAGGATTTTTGTCAATTCATCATTAATAATTGCCAAGTGCTGCTTGTCTGTGTTAACTGCAACAAGCTGTGCGCCTGCAATTCCCATGTTTGCTATTCTGTTTACTGCGTTGCATCCTGCACCGCCGACACCAATAACCATTATTTTTGGTGTTCCGAATTCTTCAATCTTATCGTCTTCAGTTGCTTTCGCAGATTTTGTCACTGCGCTCTCAATAAGAGTTTTCAAGAATATCACCCCTTTTTCCCTATCTTAAACTCTATTTTGTAAGGAAAAAATAGTTGTATATACTACGCATTAAGTTCTTTATATACCTTCCATTTTATGTATAAAGCCCAAATTACGCTTGGATTTGAAAAAAGACAGGAAAAAACCGAAAAAAACACAATTTTTGCTAATTCAAGCCAAAAATAACCCCATTTAATCAATTTTGGCAGGAAAAGCGTTATTTGAGCCTTAATTTTTAAAATATCGGTTTATGGGTAACAAATTAACCTATGGGATAATTATGGCTTGTTTCAGGCGATTTGGGGCTTGTGATTTTATAGTTCTTTTTTTATTTTTTCCAGCAGCAATTCGAATTTTGTGTAGCCTGCTGCCTTGTTGAAATGCCCTGCGCCTTTCACAATAATCAGCTTAGTGCCGAGCTTTTCCGCAAGCTCTTTTCCTTTTTCAATCGGAACATACGGGTCATTGTCTGAATTGAAAACGAAAAAGCTTTTGCAGTTTTTTCTTATCTTTTTCCAGTCAAAATTTTTTTCAACAAAAGTTCTGTTTACTTCATCAAAAGAATGATTGCCCAGTGAGCCTGTAAAACCCGCTATAAAAAAAGCGGCTTTAATGGGCTTTTTTGCTTTTTCAAGAATGCTAAGCAAAAAAGCAGGCCCAAGGCTATGGCCTACAACAATAGAATCATTATCCAAATTTTCTTGGTATTCCTGAAAAACAGCAAGCCAGTTCTGCAAAGACTGGTTTTCAGGAGTGGGAAAAGCAGGGACAAAAACCCTGCAGCCAAGTTCCTCAAGTTTTTCCTTTAGCCAGGGAAACCAATGAAGCCGCGAGGCAGAGTTCTTCACGTTCTACGTGACGGTGAATGCCGTCTCGCGCGGCTTTAAACTATTTCTTTAAACTCTCCATTAAGTGCAGTATCGAATTTGACTGCACTCAATGGAGGTAAGACTATGACAGAAAGTAGCTATAAGAATAAAAGTGAAACTGACAGGAGGAGAAACTCTTTCCATCTCGTTTTTGTGCCAAAATACAGGTACAAAGTTTTTCACGACCCGTTGAAGCGCGCGTTGTTGAAAGAGTTCTTC
>JAQTPU010000126.1 GCA_028712575.1 Candidatus Iainarchaeum sp. | reverse complement strand
AAACCAGACAAAAGAACAGAAGGAGTCCGTAAGGAAAAGGGAAAGCATTGCTGAAGCGCATGTTCTGGGCACTGAACCGGTCTTCCTGAATCTCGGCTTTTACGATGGCGGGGAAAAAAGCTTTGTAAAGGACAAGCAGAAAATCCTTGCACAGTTCAAGAGAATAAGGCCGGATATCGTTTTTTTGCCGCAGGAAAACGACACCCATCCAACGCACAGGTTTTCAAGAAGGCTTGCCATAGAGGCAATGGCAAGGCTGAAAAAAAAGCCGGAAATATGGGACTATGAAACCCCCTGGGGCTTGTTCACGCACAAGGGCTTCAATGCGATTGTGGAATTCTGCGGCAACACGCTTGAAAAAAAGAATTTGTCAATAAAAAAACATTTGTCGCAGATAAAACGGACAAGGTTCGACGTTGCAGCGAAGAACATCGCAAGGTTCAGGGCGATCGTAATAGGCGAGCAGATTCTCTCGGATTTTGGGCGAAGTTCGCCAAAAACACTGCCATTCATGGAATTGTTCAAAATCGAGCCTTCACACGAAACATATAAAAAGGCCTTTTCTTAAAAGAAAAGCCATGGGAAAAGAAATCTTACGCGAAACATATAAAAACCGTTAAATCTCAATAATTACATCAATTTGCCTCTGGAAAGTGTGGTTATGAGAATCGGAAAAATTGTTCTTGCAGGAATTTTGGGCGGGATAGCAATTTTTGTAATTTCAACGGCATTGTCCTATTTTTTCCAGGCAGTGTTCGGCTATGATGTTTTGTCTCTCGGAGGAATGCGCGCGGTAAACGACCCTGTAATGGTTTTGTTTTTTGCCTACCCTTTTGTAATTTCTTTTGTTGTTGCAATCCTTTTCGAGAGGACGCGAAAATCATTCGGAGGCAGCGTGGTTTCGCAGGGATTAAGCCTCGGCCTTCTTGCCTGGCTTGTTTCAAGCATCCCATCCGCCTTCATTGTTTTTTCAAGCATGAACTATCCCATAGGATTCACGGCAAATTCCCTGGCCGGGCCGTTGATTTACATGATTATTGCAGGAATTATAATTGCAAAGATTATGCAATAATAAACTTATACTAAATAGGAGGTATGAAATATGCCAGCAAAAAAACCATTTGGAGGATATTCAATTTGCTTCAAGGGAGACACTGACACAATGGAAAAAGTCTTCGGAACAGGCAATATTGCTCCAAGCGAAATGACAAAAAAACTCTGGGCGCACGTAAAAGGAAAAAAATTAGCCGGAAAATAAATTTTTTTAATTAACAAAAACAAAGTGGTTGGGAAAGAGCCTCAAAGCTCTTTTCTCAATTTCTATTTTTCCGCCTTTCTTTAGAAAAGAAAGGCAGGTTGCCAAAGAAAGCTTTTGCTGCGCAAAAGCACAATTCACAAATTTGTTTATCCAAGATTACGGTTTCTTTCAAAGAAAAGGGGAGATTAGGTTTTAGCCTAACCAAAAAAAGCACTATTTAAATATGGCCAAGCACATTGTTTTCTAGTGATGCTTATGGATTTGAAAATCGGAATATTTGTTTTGATTGTGGCATGCATTTTCGGGACTTTCGCTTTTGTGGCGTTAAATCCCCAGGAAAAATGGAACTGGATTCCGGTTGTTAATGAAAAGCAGGTTTCAAAATTCAGCAGTTATTCAGAGCTGGTTGCGGCTTTTAGCGCGGCACAAAATTCTGAAAGGTATGGCGGGATTTTTGACACAATGAGAAAGGGAATTGCAATGCCAATGGCTTCCTCGGCGAACCAAGAGGCCGGAGGCGCTGATTTTTCAACCACGAATGTCCAGGTTGCCGGAGTGGATGAGGCGGATATTGTAAAAAGCGACGGGAAATATATTTATGCTTTTTCACAAAACAGGCTGATAATTACAGATGCCTATCCGGTTGAAGATGCAAAAATTGTCGCAAAAATTGACCTGAATAATATTTCTCCGCAGGAAATGTTTATATCCGGGAATAAATTGCTGCTTTTCGGGGCAAGCTATGATTCAGGAAATGCCTATCCTGCCATGCGGCAAATTCGGGCGGAAATGCCGTATTATGGCTATTCAAACATGAGTGTTGCAAGGCTTTATGACATTTCAAACAAGGAAAGCCCTGTTCTGGAAAAAGAGGCTTCCTTTGAAGGAAGCTATCTGACCTCAAGGCTTGTCCAGAACAATGCCTTTTTTGTAATCAACAGTTATCCGCATTACGACTGCCTTGAAAAGGATTCTGAAAACTGCATTATCCCGATGATGGTTGAAAACGGTGTTGCAAAAAAAGTTGCGGAAGCAAATGAAATAGGATATTTGCCCCCAATGCCCGCACAGAATTTTGTCACTCTTGTTTCATTGAATCTTGATTCAAAGGAAATGCAGAAGGAAACAATTGTCGGAAATTCAGAGACTATTTTTGCCTCTGAAAAAAACATTTACCTTGCCGCAACAGTCTGGCTGCCTTCCGAGGAAATTCCCATTGTGCAGGATATCAAAAGAATAATTGTAGGAGACAATGAAAGCACTGTTATAAACAAGTTTTCAATTGAAAACGGAAAAATCAGCTTTGCTGCGCAGGGTTCTGTGCAGGGGCATGTTTTGAACCAGTTTTCAATGGATGAATTTGAGGAAAATTTCAGGATTGCGACAACAAAAGGGGAAGTATGGGGAACAGGCACAAACCAGAGCACAAGCAATTTGTATGTCCTCGATAAAGACATGAAAACAATCGGAAAGCTTGAAAATCTTGCGCCCGGGGAAAAAATTTATTCGGCAAGATTCATGGGAAAAAAGGCTTACCTTGTCACATTCAAAAAGGTA
>JAQTPU010000125.1 GCA_028712575.1 Candidatus Iainarchaeum sp. | reverse complement strand
GTCAACAGCCCCGCCCCATACAATTACTGCCCCTGTTTTTTCAGTAATGCTCTTTATCCTTTTCATTGGCAGGCAGACATCTGCAAGAACTTCCATTACATCCGCAGTTCCTGCCGCAGAAGTAATGCTCCTGCTGCTTGTTTTCGGAATAACGCAGCCAAGAGAGGCCACAATTGGAACAAGCACCATTGTTGTCCTGCCGTTTATTCCGCCGATGCTGTGCTTGTCAAGCACAGGCCCTTTTTTGAGCTTCAGCCTCTGGCCGTCTTCGACAAGCGCCTTTGTCATTGAAGTTGTTTCGTCCAGGTCAAAGCCCCTTATGTAAATCGCAGTCATGAAAGCGCCCATTTCAATGTTTGACAATTTGTTTTTTGAAATGTCATCAACAATGCTTTTGATTTCCTTTTCGGACAATTTTCCGCCTGAAAGCTTTTTTTTGATAAAGGAAACGCTTTCAGGCTGGGGAGACTGCTTAACCTCCACCTGGTCGCCGCGAAAAACCAGCAGTTCTTTCTGTGCATCCTCAAAAAGGCCTATTTCATCGGGTTCAACCATTGTTGTGGTGTGGTCCACAACTGTGACGACTTTTTTCCCATTTTTTATGTTTGTAAGCTCAACCCTGTCAAGAGGCAGGACTCCAAGCTCCTTTGCATCAATTTCATGCATGATTGAAATCAGGGCCCCGGCCTCAATGTCAAACGTCTTGACCCTCATCATCTGCGAATATCTGTCCATTTTTCCCACTGCAATAAAGAAACAGCAATTCAGTATTTAATTGTTGCTTTCAGATTTCCTTTACAAGCTCTAGCGCGGCTTTTTTTATGTCCACTGCCTCGTACAATGCCCTGCCGACTATTGCGTGCCAGTTTTTTCCTGCCGCTTTTGCAGAATCAGAAATTTTTCCTCCCTGCGCAACCAGGCCGGGCGAATAAAGCACAGGCGAAATTCCCTTGCTTTCCAAAAAGCCTTTATAGAAAGATATTTTTTCCGGCTTGTTCCCGGGAACAACAAATTCAGTTACTCCGAGGATAATTGCATTCTCATACATTCTTTTCGGCGCAGTGTCCATAATGTAACCGCTTTCTTTTTCAAGGTAGCCCTTGTGAGTCATTTCTCCCCCGACAATAACCTGTATTCCGGCTTCTTTCAGCGCTGTTATCCAGGCCTTTTCTGTTTCAGGGCCTGCCTGGGGAAACAAAATTGCCGCGTCGATTTTTGCCTTTGCGCAAACAGCCGCAAAATTTTTTCCCGTATCTGGAATGTCTGTCCCCGCCTTCTGGTGGTCGTAAATTACAGGCTTGTCCGAATGCTTGCGCGCTGTTTTCACAACCTTGGGCAGGCCATATTGCAGTGCAAGCTCAAACCCTATTTTGTAAGCACCGATTTTTTCTATTCCCGCCGTTGCCTCTACTATTTCCTCGAACTTTTCCAGTTCCGCAACATCGCATGCGGGAATAACACTTCTCGGAATTTTTATTATTGCCATTTCAAACCACTCCATATTTTATCTCGAAAGCTTTAGTTAAAATTTTGTCTAAGTGTACTTCTGTCCATTGTAGAAAGTGTCGTTCAAGGCTTTTGGGCCAACTTAGTGTTCCCATTCTTATTTCCCTGTTTATTGCCCCTATTTTTGCATAGAGCAAATCAAATTCTTCATTGTTAATTTCCTCAAAAAATCTTTTTTCCTCTGGAATCATGGAAACTGCCCCCTCGTTATGGGTTGCATAAGTTCTATCAAAAATTTGTAATATGATTTTTTTTGCCTTATTAAATCCAGCCCGCTTTTGTTTATCGCTCAGTTCTTCTTTCAATGCGATTCGCAGAAATTCATTGCAGATGATTTTTGCTCCCCTTCTTTCTGCCATTGCAAATTCCTTTTCCCGCCCTGGCTTGCGTTTCAATAAGACGGGAATAGCATATTTTTTGCTTATTGCCCCAGCAAACTCGTCTAGGTAAAATAACACATCGTTACTTGGCTTGAAAAAACCGCGGACCTTCTCCCTTTTGCAATTCTTCCACTTTCGATTATCCTCCTTTCTTTTGCATCCAATGGTTTTCTTCTCATCATGCTGTTGCCTGTTTTTCATTGTTCTTCAAAACATTTTAATAGGATTTTGCTTCAATAGTTTATTATATGAATTCTGTTTTAATCAAACTGAAGCCAAAAATCGTCAGGGTTTTGAAGAAGCATGGTGTCAAGAAAGCCGGTGTTTTTGGCAGTTATGCGATTGGCAAGCCGAAAAAAAGCAGTGATGTGGATATTTTGATAGATTTGCATGGGGGCATAAGCCTCTTCGGCTTTGCAGGAATAAAGCTTGAGCTTGAAGACGCCCTGAAAAAAAAAGTGGATTTGGTTGAATACTCCTGCATAAAGCCGTTTATCAGGGAAAGCGTTTTGAAAAGCGAGGTCAGGATTTTGTGAACAGGACACCGGATTTTTTGCTGAATGACATTTTGGAAGCCATTGAAAGAATAGAATCTTTTTCCAAAGGGCTTTCCCAAGAAGGATTTTTTGAAGACGAATTAAAGCAAAGCGCAATAATAAGGCAACTGGAAATAATCGGAGAAGCAGTGAAAAGCCTGCCAAAAGATTTCACTGCAAAACACCCGAATATCCCCTGGAGGGAAATCGCTGGTGCGAGAGATATTTTGATTCATGCTTATTTTGGCGTTGATTTGTCCAGAATCTGGAAAGTTGCCGAAGAAGACCTTCCGGAACTAAAAAAAGAAATAAAGAAAGCCATTGGCAAAAATGGGAAATAAAAAATTTACTGCCTCGTTTTGCTCCATTCTTCAGGATTTGAATAATATTTCTGCAAATCCCTGAACTG
>JAQTPU010000020.1 GCA_028712575.1 Candidatus Iainarchaeum sp. | reverse complement strand
CTGTCTGGTCGGGGTTTACGACTTTGTAATAAATTTTTCTTCCTTTCCGCTTTTTTTCAAGAAGGCCTGCAGAAACAAGCTTTTCCAGATGCCAGGAAATAGTGGAAGGGCTTAAGCCGAGGGCTTCAGCAATCCGCGTATTGTTTGCCCTTCTCTTTGTAAGGAGAAAAATCATTATTTTGCGGAGGCTTTCCTGCCTTAAAAGAGACATTGTCTGCTGGGACTCGCCCAGCTGGTGGCCCTGCACGGAATAATAACGCGTGAATTTTCCGCGCTTTTCAATCCTTACAATGTGCTTTTTTGCAAGGTAATCCAGATGGTACTGGAGGCTGCCTACTGCAAGCCCTGTCCTTCTCTGGATTTCGCGGAAATGAAGGCCGGGATTCTGCTCTATTAAATTGTAAATCCTCTGCCTTGTATCCAAAAAAAGTGCCTCTGGTTTGTCAGAATGTTCTTCCATCAAAGCACCTATTTCCTGAAAACCGCCAGAAGAATAAAAACCATTATCAGTATTTCAGCAACGCTTTGCGCAGGAACACCGAAAAATATGCCCGGGCTCCAGAAAAGGTCTGCCGCCTGAATAACCCATTTGACAAGGAACAGGAGAAAGGCAACTGCAATGAAAAGCAGTTTCCTCGATTTTGTCTTAAGGTAGGATTTAATTGCTATTGCAAAAATAATTATTGAAATAACCAGCCCGATAAGAACAATTGGGCCCAAAAAACCATTCACTGCTTCAGACAAAGGCCTAAGAAAATCCCAAAAATTTCCCATGAAAAAACCTCCAAATAGGTAACTAATTATTGGAATTAATACAATAAAAAGCTTGCTTTTTAAAAAAAGATAAGAGAAAAGGGCAAAAAAACCTTGGGGTGAAACAACGGCTTTTTCCGCCTTTTCAAAAAAGCATTACATACATACTGCTGTTTCCAATTAATAAAGCATTTTTGGTACAAACAAAAAATAGTACAAAAATCGTTAACAAGCAAAAATTCACTCTTCGATTAATTGCAAGAAAATCACTTTATTTTTTCCTCAATAATGCGCTTGATTTCCCGCGGCTCTGCTTTTCCTTTTGATTCGCGCATTGCAAGCCCCACTAAAAAATTCAGGGATTTTTCATTGCCTGTTTTCAGGTCCGCAACTGCCTTGGGATTTGCGGCAAGGGCTCTTTCAACAATTTTTTCAATTTCTCCCGAAGAGGCTTCCTTGAAAAGGCCGTTTTCCCTAATGAAATCAAGCGGGTTTTTTGATTTTGTAATGTGTGCAATTGCGGCTTCCTTCAGGGCTTTTTCGTTTATTTTCCCCTTTTCAAAAAGGGAAAGAAGCTCCTTCAACTGTGAAACATCAAGCATTGAAGAAAGCTCTTCAGGCTCCTTGTTGTCATGATGCGCAATTGAAACAAAAATTCCTGAAACAAAAAAATTGGCTGTTTTCGCAGAACTTGATTTTGCAAATTCCTCAAAAAGTTCGCTTAAAAATCTGCTTCCCGCAATTACTTTTGCATCATAATCCGAAAGCCCGAATTCTTTTGCAAGCCTTTTTGCCTTGTCGGAATGAAGCTCAGGCAGGGATTTGCGGATTGCATCAATTTCTTTTTTTGAAAGCACAACAGCAGCCAAATCCGTGTCCGTGATGTAGCCATAGTCCTCTTCCGATTCCTTTTTGCGCAAGGATTTGGTAGAAAGCGTTTTTTCATCAAATCCCCTTGTTTCACGAACAATCTGCTTTCCCTGCTTCACAAGCTCAAGCTGCCTTTTTGCCTCAAATTCAAGCGCCTTTTCAACGCTTTTTTTTCCAGTAACATTCTTTATTTCAGCGCGTTCGTTTCCAACAACAGAAAGATTGCAGTCAGCCTTTAGTGTGCCGTTTTCAAAATCAAAAACATCCAAGTACGATAGAAACATTGTCAGCTGGTCTAAAAATTCCCGGGCTTCCTGCGGAGAAGCCATGTCGGGCTCTGTAACCACCTCTATAAGGGGAATCCCGCTCCTGTTGTAATCCACAAGGCAGTAATTGCTTGAGAGAAGGCCCGATTCATGAATCAAAGCGGCAGGGTCTTCTTCAAGGTGAATCCTCCTGATGCGGATTTTTTTTCCGCCCTGCAGTTCAATAAAACCGTTTTCTCCCACTGGAATTTCGTATTGCGTAATCTGGAAATTTTTGCTCATGTCGGGATAAAAATAAGTTTTTCTGCTGAAAAAGAATTTTTCATTAATATTGCAATTGAGTGCAAGCGCAACTTTCAAGGCATAATCAAGGGCTTTTTTGTTCAGGGCTGGCTTTGAGCCCGGCATTCCCAAACAGACCTCGCAGCATGCGGTGTTGGGCTCTTCTGTTTCCTTGCCTGCCGGACAGGAACAGAAAAGTTTTGAATCAGTATTCAGCTGGACATGGCATTCAAGGCCAATCATTATCTTTTCCCAAGGCTTTTGAAAGCGAGCATCAGCGAGCGCTTCAAAAGGCTTAACCATTATTTTCTGTTCAGTCAAACTTCCACCTTCAGCAAGTCATTTGCCTTTATTATTTTGCCGGAAAATTTTTCTGCAAGAAGCGCTTTAAAATCAAGGTTTTCAGTGTCAGGATAAAGGTGCGAGAGCATAAGGGCTTTTGCATCCGCCTGCTTTGCAATCTGTGCGCACTCTTCATGGGACAAATGACCGTCAGTTTTATTTATAGTGGTTGAACATTCCAAAATTGCCAGATCCGCGTCCTTTGCAAGCTCAACAAGTGCATCACAATATTCAGAATCTCCCGAGTACATTATTGCTTTTCCGTCTGCTTCAATCCTGAAGGCAATTGCGCTGTCACCGCTGTGCTTTACAGGCTTTGTCCTTACAATAAAATTGAAAATGTTTAATTTGTCATAACCGACTTCGGTAACTTTTATGGGAAACGGCAAATTTGAAAAGGAAGGAAAAGCCTTTGTCAGGCTTTCAAAAAAAGCCCCGAATCCCGCCGGCCCAAACAGGTTCAATTGGTTTGCAACAGCAATCTTTTTGAGCACGGAAACTTTTCTATGGAATAAAAAAGCAATCAAATCAGCAACATGGTCCGGGTGCGAAAAATGTGAAATGCAGATTGCGCTTATTTCAAGCGGGTTTGCAACTTTCTGCAGGTTTTTGAAACAGCCGAATCCGAGGTCGAAAATAATTTTTCCTGAAGCTGATTCGGCCAAATAGCCTGTTGTTGCCCTCTCCGCATTTGAAATCGGGCTTCCTGAACCCAGCACTGCCAGTTTCATTTCAAAGCCTCCAAAGCAGAAGCAGCCTGCACAAGCCTTTCTTCCTGCAGGTGGCCTGCAGTGAACATTATCCCAACAGGCATTTTTTGCAAAAGGCCCGCATTAATGCTGATATGCGGCAGGCCTGCAAGGTTGGCAGGGACAGTGCAGAGGTCCATTGCATACTGCTGAATGGGGGATAATTTTTCAATTTCAGAAAATTTTGGAGCAGGAACAGGCATTGTCGGGTTGACAAGAACATCAAAATCCTTGAAAGCCGTTTTGAATTCATTAATCAGCCTTGTGCGGGCCTTCATTGCCCTCAAGTAATATGCATCCCTGAAGCCTGACATGCGCGCAAACGTCCCTAAAAGAATCCTGCGCTTTGCCTCTTCGCCGAAATTGCAGCTGCGCACTTTGGAAAAATATTCATTGAAGGAACCCGAAAGGCTTTCGTGCGCGCCATAGCGCATTCCGCAGTATTTTGCAAGGTTAGTGGAAGACTCTGCCATTGCAATAATGTAATAAGCGGGAATCGCATACTTTGCATTAAGGGGAAGGGAAATTTCCCTTATTTTTGCGCCCTCTTTTTCCAGTTTTTTAATTGAATCCCAGGCAATCCTTGAAACACCGGAATTAATTCCTTGGCCGAAAAATTCTTTTATAACACCGATTTTCATTCCCTTTGCTGAAGGGCTTTTTGCAGGCGAAAAAGAAATTTTTTCATTAAGGGAAGTGCTGTCTTTTTCATCATGGCCGGCAATTGCTTCGAGCAGCAAAGAAGATTCTGAAACTGTTTTCCCCATGCTGCCGATTTTGTCAAGAGAATTCGCATAATCAATAAGGCCGTATCTTGAAACAAGGCCGTAAGTGGGAGTGAAGCCTGCAACACCGCAAAAAGAGGCAGGGCAGGCAATGCTTCCGCCAGTGCTTTCAGAAATCGAGACATGGGGAAAATCAGCAAAAGCAGTCATTCCCGCACTTCCCCCGGAACTTCCCCCGCAGGCCCTTTCAAAGTCAAGGGGATTTTTCGGAACCTTAAAACCCAGGCCTGCATTAGCTGAAAAAGTCCCGAATCCGAATTCATCCTGCGAAGTCTTGCCGATAATAATTGCGCCTTCCGCTTTTGCCTTTGCAATCACTGTTGCATCAAAAACAGGCAGATAGCCTGACAAAATCCTGCTTCCTGCACGGGATTCAATTCCCTTGACACAGATGCAGTCCTTTACAGAAACAGGCAGGCCGAACAATTTTCCCGAAGCCTTGCCAGATTTAACTTTTGCATTCAATTCCTTTGCCTGGTGAAGGGCAAGGTCTTTTGAAACGGAATTGAAAAAATTGTATTTTTCGGATGCAAAAACCTTGTCCAGGATTTTGTGCGTGTTTTCCTCAAGGTCTATTCTGCCCGTCCTCGCTTCCGCAACAAATTCCAGTGCGCTTTGGGCTTTCATTCAACCACCTTCGGGCCTTTGAAATAGCCGTTCTTTGAATGCTTTGTGTTTGAAAGCGCCTCTTCCTGCGAAAGGCATTTCCCTGCCTTGTCCCCGCGGAAGACATTTTTGAGGGGGACTGGCTGGAAGCTCGGCTCTTCATTTAAATCCGCAGGTTCGTCCAGCCTTGAAAAGGCATCAAGAATGTCGTGCATTTGGGGCAAAAATTTTTTTATTTCCGCATCTGTCAAATTAAGGCGCGCATTTGCAGCCACTCTCTGAAGCAAGTCCTTGTCCACTTTTATGCCTGCCATAATACCCAATAAAGAAAGTAAAAATTGTTTAAAAACAATGGCATAGAAAGGTTTAAAGAAAGAAAAACACAAGAAACTAGTGTGATTTCATGGCAATGAGAAATACTGCCTTGAGGGCTGCAAAATACAAAAGCCTGGTCCGCTCAGGCGCAAAGACAAACAAGGGCACTGGCTCTTCGGAACAGATGTTCAATGGCATTGTCAGGGACATTATCAAAGGAAATGCACAGAGAGAGGCAAAAAGGCAGGCAAGAAAGCCCGTTGTTGCAGCCCAGGAAGAGCTCATGAACATAAGGGCGCATGTGGGCCTGCCGAAAGAAATGATTCCGATGCTTGCGAAGGTTATTGCTGCAAACAAAATCCCAATGGCGAATGTGTATGATTATTACAAGGCAAGAAAAACGGGTTATCCGAAGTCAACGGATGCCGAAATCTGGGCTTCTTTCATAAAGAATTCAATCGGAAGGGCAAGAAATCCGCATTTGCGTTAAGCCGCCTATTTTTCCAAATCTAATTTGAGCTTTAATTCCTTCAACTGCTGTGCGGAAACTTCGCTGGGGCTGTCATCCATTAGGGAAACTGCCGCCTTGTTTTTCGGGAATGCGATTACATCGCGGATTGATTCTGCGCCTGTTATGAGCGCAATAATCCTGTCAATTCCGAATGCTATTCCGCCGTGAGGAGGCGCGCCGTACTTGAAAGCTCCGAGCATATGGCCGAATTTTTTTTCAGCCTCTTCATCAGTAATGCCGAGAGCCTTGAACATTCTTGCCTGGACTTCCCTTTCATGAATCCTAATGCTTCCGCCCCCTATTTCAGAGCCATTCAAAACACAGTCATAGGCTTTTGCCCTCATTTTTAAGGGGGCTGTTTCAAACAATCCCTTGTCTGAATCCATGGGAGAAGTGAATGGATGGTGCATTGCAACAAGCTTCTGGTCCTCTTCACTGAACTCCAAAAGCGGAAAATCCAAGACCCATAAAAAATTGAACTTTGTTTTGTCAATCAAATTCAGCTTTTCTGCAACTTTCAATCTTACAGCCCCTAGCGCAGTGCAGCAAACCTGCCACTGGTCTGCAACAAGCAGAATCATATCCCCGGATTTTGCCTTTGTTTTTTCAAGAATTTCTTTTGTATGCTTCGGCTTCAGGAATTTCACAATCTGTGATTCAAGAGCAGAGCCTTTCACTTCGATTGTCACAAGGCCCTTTGCCTTGTATGTTTTTGCAGCATCAAGCAGTGCATTCAAATCCGATTTGGTAAAATTCGCTTTCGGGGCGACAAACGCTTTTATGCAGCCCCCGCTTTTAATCAGCTTGTTGAAAATCTCAAAATCAGTGTCTGAAAGTTCCTTGGTAAGATCAACAAATTTCAAGTCAAATCTCGTGTCAGGCTTGTCGCTTCCATAATAGTCCATTGCATCGTCAAAAGACATCCGGGAGAAGGGGGTTTTTGCCTCAACACCGGCTGCCTTGAAAGCAGCTTTCATTGCCCTTTCCATTACATCAATCACGTCTTCCCTTTCAACAAAAGACATTTCAACATCGAGCTGTGTGAATTCCGGCTGCCTGTCAGCCCTTAAATCCTCATCCCTGAAACAGCGCACTATCTGGAAGTATTTGTCATAGCCGGCAACCATTAACAATTGCTTGTACTGCTGCGGGCTCTGGGGCAGGGCATAAAACTTTCCGGGATAAACCCTGCTGGGCACAAGATAATCCCTTGAGCCTTCCGGAGTTGACTTTGCCATCATAGGAGTTTCAATTTCCAAAAAACCCTCTTTGTCCATAAAATCCCGCAGGGCTTTTACAAATTTGTGCCTGATAATAATGTTTTTCTGCATTTCAGGCCTGCGCAGGTCCAGATACCTGTACTTCAGCCTGACATCTTCGCCAGCAAGCAGATGGGCGCTTATCTCCAAAGGGAGGGGTTGTGCTGCGGAATTGAGAATTTTCAAAAAAGTGGCTTCAACTTCAATTTCCCCTGTTTTTATTTTCTTGTTTTCAGTGCCTTTCGGCCTTTTCTGGACTTTCCCTTCTATTTCAACAACAAATTCCTTTCCAAGTGTTCCTGCAAGCCCGTGCATTTCCTTGTTTTTTTCCGGATTAAAAACAATCTGGGTAAAGCCTTCCCTGTCACGGAGGTCGATAAAAATCAGCTGGCCATGGTCTCTTCTGTTCCCTACCCAGCCCTGCAGAACAACCTTTTTCCCGGCTGCTTTTTCAGTCAGTTCGCCGCAATTATTAGTCCTTCTCATTTTTTCCACTTAAGAAGAATTGGCAGGTATTGTTTAAAAAGCATTCTTCACAGCAGGGTTTCTTGCCGCAAAAGCGCTTTGAATGAGCCACAATTAGCGCGTGGAATTCCTGAAAAAGCGCCAAATCTTTCGGCAGGTTTTTCTGGAAAAACTCCTGCGTGTCTACATAACTATTCATTGGCCTGTAAAAAATCCTGCCCCCCAGCCTGCGTGTGTATGCGTCCACTACAAAAATCGGCTTTCCAGCAGAATACAAAATTATTGAATCCGCTGTTTCCTCTCCCACGCCGTGCAAATCCAACAATTCTTTTCTCAACTCCGGAATTTCTTTTTCAAACATTTTTGAAATTTTACAGCCATATTGTTTCTGCAGATATTTCGCGAACAATATGAGTTTCTTTGCCTTCTGGTTGTAATAGCCGCTCGGCCTTATAAGCTGCGCAAGCCCTGCCTGTTTTGCATTTGCGATTTTTCCGCAATCAAGCACCCCGGCCTTGTTCAAATTGATTATTGCCTTTTCGGCATTTTTCCAGGCAGTGTTCTGTGCCAAAATCGCGCCAAGCGCAATTTCAAACTTTTGGTTCTCGCTTAAGCGCTTTCTTGCCTTGTATGTTGGCGCAATTGCCCCTTGTTCTGTTACTGGCCACCAGTTTTGTTTGCCGTAACAGGAAAGAAGCTTTTCGTAAACTTCAAGAGGGCCCATAGAAAGAAATTGCGGGAAAAGCCTTTTAATAACCTGTTATTAATATATTAATAAGGTGTGTTCTTGGCTAAAATGCTTACTGTTGAGATTCATGAAAATTACGCAAAAGCCATTGACGAGCTGATTAAAAAATCCGGAATGTATTCATCCAGAAGCGAGTTTCTCAAGGATGCGATTAGAAAGAATTATGAGGAACTGATTAAGTTTGACAAGGGCTTAAGCGAAATCCATGAGCTTGGCAAAAAAATCGGCGCTGATGCAAGGGCGAAAGGCTACAATGGCGGATTGCTTACTAAAGAAGAAAGAACAAAAATTGCGCTTGAATATGCAAAAGAAAGAGGCATAAAACTTTAGAAATCAGATGGCAAAAAAATCTCAATTTTTTCCTTTATTTTTTCAAAGTCCTTCACATTAAAAGTGACTATGCAGCCGCAATTTTTTTCTATTGCAATTGCTGCATGAAAAGCATCCAAGAAATGCACACCCTTGTCCAGAAAATCTTTAAGAGGCAGGTTTTCCGGCGCCTGAACAATTTCAGTTTTAATTCCGCGAGTTTCAAAATATGCCAGCACGCTTTCCTTGTTTTGATAGGTTTTTCTTTCAACTTCCTGAAAAAATAATCCTGGCAAAACCAGTACGTTACCCTGCTCTTTTGCCTTTCTGAAAAACAATTCGGCTTCTGCAAAAAGAGGCCTGAAATTGCCGTTAATTTCCTGATTAATCCAGGAAATAAAAACATTCGAATCAAGGTAAACGCGTTTCATACAAGGAAACGGCTTTGCAACGCATTTTAAAAATTGGCGCAGGTTCGGCGGAAAACGAAGAGAATAAAAAAGCCGTCAAGGATAATATTAACAGATTCTAATGGCGACAAGTTTACCAAAATGGCGGAATCCAAAATATCATAGAACAACTGAACGGGCACCAACTGCTCGGACAAAACTTAGCCCAGATTTGGCTTTTTTAATCAGGGCGCCTTTTAGAGCAAATGCAAGAAAAGTTACCCCTTCTTTGAAAGACGTGACTGCTTGCAGGGCTTTCCTTGGCAAGTTCAAATCAGGCGGAGCAGCAAACCTTGGGGAAACAGACTTTGAATCAAAAATCGGCATGTTTGCTTTTGTCGGCGCTGTGCCTGTAGGGCAGATAAAACTAAACTTTGAAGTGGAAAAAGGCAAAAGACTGATTTTAGTGGACGCAATACAGGGGCAGCGGGGAACAAAGAATCTCCGCTGGGCATTCAAAGGATTTTCCAAAATTTCCTGGCCAAATTATTTAATCAGAAAAGCGGTTGAAACCGCCAGAGAAGCTGGTTTTGCAGAAATACGGATAACAAAACCAGAAGCTAATCCGCATTACCGCCGGCACGCCAATGAAACAGAAGCTGAAGCCGGAGAAAGGCAAAAAAGAATGCGGGCGCTTTATTCCGAAGTTGCAAAAGCCGAGGGTTTTAAAGAGGCAGAAGAATTCTTCTTTAAAAAAATTGGTTAAAAAAATTCCTGCAGGCTTTTTTGCGGTGTTTCTTCGAGGGGCTTTGCCGGAATTCCCAGCCTTCTTTGCACGTATCCTGCGAATTCTTTTGAATGGCCGTGCACCGTGAAAACCTGCTTTGGCTTTGCCTCTTTCACATAGTGAATCAGCTGTTCGAAATCCGCATGGTCTGAAAGAGGAAAGGTTTTGCTGAACCCGCCCCTGTTCTGCCAGCCTGTTGCAAAGGCGGAAAAAACTTTTCTCCGCAGCGTGTGCTCAAGCACATTAAGAAGCTCGTGTTTTGCAAGCGAAGGCGGCATTATAAGAACGCTTGAATCCTTGAGATTGTGGTCAAGTTTTATGTACTGGCCGAGCTTCACTCCAAAATCTTCATACACCTTGTTGTTTTTGAAAATGCTTTCATGCACAATCGGGCTTATGCCAGCAAGCTGTGTGCAGACAGCTGTAAGTTCCTGCGCCTTTCCAAGCGAGTATCCTGCAAGCACGACAAAATTTTTTTTTGTTTTTTCAAGCAGCCATTTTGCAATTTCCTCATAAACCTCTTTTCTTTCAGGAAATGAGTAGCAGGGCAGGCCGAAAGTGCTTTCAATAATAAGGGTGTCGCAGGGCAGTATTTCCGCGCCTTTTTGTATCAGCGAGTCCTGGAGCTTGAAATCGGAAGTAAGGGCGACTGTTTTTTCGCCTTCCACAAGAACCTGGCTTCCCCCAAGAATGTGCCCGGAATTGTGCAGGGAAACAGCCCCGAAAGGCATTTTGAATTTCTGCCCGAATTCCTTTGAATTGTGGTTTTTCACTTTTTCATAGCGGGACTCAATCAGGGAATGGGTTTGTTTTGAAAAATAAAAATTTGATTTTTCATTCAGGCAGACATGGTCTGAATGCGCATGGGTAATAAGCACGTTTTCAAAGCCGTTTGCCCTGCCGGGGTCTATTGCAAAATTTTTTTCAAAGACAATGCCGTGGCCGAAACAGAAGCCCATGTATCAAATAAGGGCTCTAAAAATTTAAAGCTATGGGGCTCAAATATAATTGAAAAAACAAGGCATTGTTCCCTTCTTTTTCAAAGAAAAAAAAGGCAGAATTATAAATCAGAATATTGCTATTAATATCGGTTGAAATGGCTTTTGAATCCTCCCAGGAAGAGCATGCCCAGAAAAATCTCGGGCATGCCGTAAACGAATGCGCAAAAAAAACAGATTCCCTGCACAATTTCGTTTCAACGGGAAATTGGGGGGATTTTGACAGGATTGTTTTTGCAAACGCGCTTGAAAAATCAATTTCAGGCCTGGAAGAAATACAAAAAATCCTTTTGAAAATTCGGGAAGGAACGGAAAAAAACGGCTTTCATTCGGCTCCGGACTGCTCCGAAGCAATAACTGATTTTGAAAAAACCCTTATCGTCCTGAAAAGGAACCTTGAGCTTGAACAGGCAAAAAAAAGCCGGGCACAGGAAGTGAACATTCTTCACAAGGACAGCAATCCCGAGCTTTATGCCTCTTTGCAGCACAAAATCCTTTCCCTGCTTTTAAAAACAAGGTATCTAAATGAAAGGCTTTCAATATTTGCAAGGAAGCAGAATTCCTCCCCCCTTCCTGAAAAAAGCACAGGCAAGCAGATAATGGAACTGCTTGAAAAGAAGGAGGAAGAGCTTCAGGATTTGAGGGAGAAATATTCCAGCATCAGGAGAAAATCGCATTTGGGCCTGCTGGAGGAAAAAACCTCCATTGACCTTGAAACAGACATTCTGGGCTTTGAAAAAACAATTGCCGCGAACAATTCCGTTTTTGAGCAGAACATTGCGAATGCGGCAAGGCAGCTTGAGCAGATCCAGAGTTCTTTCCTTGCCGCAAAGGAAAGGTTTGCGGGCATAAAGGAAATTCTTGACAATTATTCCGCAAAAAGCTCCGAGCTTCTTAAGATACTCAAAAAAGAAAGGGATTATGCAAAAAAAATCCTTCTGGATGTTGAAAACGAGACAATGCAGCTCCGCGGCTCTTACACGCGCGAATTGTTGAACCTTGAAGAGGCAAAGCTTGCGGCAAAAAAAGAGGCGGAGGAAAAGCTGGGAAAAAGAATCAGAGTTCTGCAGAAAGAGCTTTTTGAAACACAGGACCTTTTGAAAAGGTTCAAGAATATTGCGGAAGAAAAAATGGCAAAAGAAAAAAAGCTCGAAGAAGAAGTGAAAAAAATGCGCCTGCTTCTTAAAGTAAAGGAAAGGCACGATGCAGTGAAAATGAATTTCAAGAAAA